>DASQKT010000420.1:0-6375 GCA_035630415.1 Skermanella sp. | reverse complement strand
ACGGGGTCAGCGGCAAGCTGCCGAACGAATTCGCCCGCTATTTCCGGCTGGAGGCCAGGAACGCCAACGGGCAGATCGTGGCCATCGACCGCGACGGCGCGACCTACGACCTCGGTCCCGGCATCGGGTCGCTGAAAGTGCTGGGCTTGGCCGAACTTGGGGCACTGGCCAACGGCACCACCAGCGTCTACGGCCCCTACTATCGGGAAGACCACGACAACCTCATCGACATCATTCTGAGCGGTGACGAAGCGGCCATCCGGAGTCTCGTCAACGTCGTCCTCCCGACCGCGGCGGTCACCGGCTACCGCGACATCTATACGCCCGGCGGACCTGGCACCACCCCCACGCCGGGAATCATCTACACCAAGCCCGCTCTGCCGCAGACCATCGCCATCGATGTCAAACTGGACGAACAGGGCACGGTGAGCCACGCCGCCCAGACGGTGGGCGACTACGACGCCGCAGACGGGCTTCCGGTGGTGTTCCGGCTGCACCACCCCGGCACCGCCGACACGATCTACACGGCGAGCACCAAACAGGCCCGGTCCCTGATCGCGCGGGGCTATGTCGAGCAGGGCGTCCCCTTTTCCAACGAGCCGAACCACAGCGCCCTGGTCGGTGTCCAGGAATTCCATTCGGCGGCCGGGACCGACCACATCTATACGGCCGACGCCGCGGAAGTCTCCCGCTTGCGGCAGGCCGGCAGCGGATATGCGGACCAGGGCACGGTCTTCACCGCGATCGGTCAGCCGGCCGCGGGGGCCGGTCCGATCTACCGCTTCCACTCCGCCGCGTTTGGGGACCATCTATATACGCCGGATCTGACGGAAGGCTTCTCGAAGAACGGCTACGCCTATGAAGGCATTTCCTGGTACTCCGCCGTCCTGCTCCCCGGCTTGAGCGGCGACGTGGTCTTCGACCGGTCGGATGCGCTCGCCTTCAGCGACGCGCTGACCGGCGCCGGCACTCTGACGAAGCGGGGCACGGGCACGTTGACCCTATCGGCTTCCAACAGCATGACCGGGACCACCGCCATCGCGGACGGCGTGCTGAACGTCACCGGCAGCCTGACCGGAAGTGCTACGACGGTGGCGCGTGGCGCGACGCTGACGGGGACCGGGACCGTCGGCGCCGTGGCCGCGAGCGGCACCATCGCACCCGGCGCCTCCGGCGCCTCCATCGGCACACTGTCCGCGACCGGTCCGGTGACGTTCGAGACCGGCTCGGACTTCGCGGTGGAGATCGGCCCTGCCCAAGCCGACCGTCTTGCAGTCGCCAATTCCGTGACGCTGAACGGCGGTACCCTGCGTATCCTGCCACAGCAGGGGTCCTATCTCACCGGGACGTCCTACGATGTGATCACCGCGACCGGCGGGATCACCGGCCGTTTCTCGACGGTGGACGTGGTGAATCCCGAACGGTTCCGCGGACTGGTTCTCAACGCCGGCAATTCCGGCACCGCCCTGCGGCTCAGTCTGCCAGACGACGTAATGCTGACCGGCGGACCCGATACGGTGATCTTAATCGGCCGGTCCCTCATGTCCGGAATCACCGGTCTTGGCGCCGACGACACGGTCGTGTTTCTCGGAGCCTCCAACAGCGTGAAGGGCGACATTGCCGGCAGCGGCTCCCTGGTGGTCGGATCGAGCGATGGCGCCGCGACGACGCTGGCCCTGGAAACCGGCACGCAGTCCTTCGGCACGGTCGTCACCCGGCCCGGCGCGGCGCTGGCCGTCAATTCCCGGCTTCAGGCGCAGTCGCCGCTCCTGAACGGCGGCACCCTCGGCGGCGACGGGACCGTTTCCGGGATGGTGATCAACACGGGAACGCTGTCTCCCGGCAATTCGCCGGGAATTCTGACCGTCGACGGCTCGATCATCAACATCGGCGACGCGGCGGCGCTGCGCATCGAGGTGGATGGGCCGACGGCGGGCAGCGGCGACGGCTTTCACGACCGGATTGCGGTGACCGGAACCCCCGGCAGTTTCACGGCTTCGGGCACGCTCGTCCCCGTTACCCGAGGATTTGCCGAGGCCGAGGCATCCGGATACACGCCCGCCCTGGGCCAGAGTTTCGATATCGTCGGCGCCACCGGCGGCGTCCTGGGCGGTTTCTCCGGCCTGACCCAGCCGGCGACGGGCTTGCCGGCCGGCACCCGGTTCGACGTGTCCTACGGGACGGACAGCCTGTTCCTGGCGGTAACGCCCGCGTCCTACGCGTCCCTGGACGGTCTGACCGCCAATCAGCGGGAGGCGGCGGACACCGTCGAGGCGTTGCGCCCGGCAGCGGGAACGCGCAGCGGCACGGATCGGGATGCCCTGTTCAACTCGCTCTATCTCACCGCGGCGCCGGCGATTCCGGCGGCACTCGATCAACTCTCGGGGGTGGTGCATGCGGAAGCGGTGACGGCGACGCTCGGCACCGGGCGCCTGTTCGGCGACCTGCTGGCCGACCGGACGGCGGCCGTCCGTGGCGGCTCGGCCGGCATGGCGATCGGGCCTCTGACGTCCTTCTCGCTGGGAGCGACCGACGCCGGGGCCGCCGGCGCCACGACCCCGTCCGGAAATGGATCGGCGGACGACGGTTCGATGAGCGGTCCCGCGATGCCGAACGTCTGGGGCCGCGCCGTGGCACGATTTGCCGACACGACCGGCGACGGCAATGCAGCCGGCTTCAAATCCGCGACCGGCGGCTTCGCGTTCGGCCTCGACGGCAAGATGGCGCCCGACATCGATCTGGGGGTGGCCTTCGGCTATTTCCGGACGGATGTGGACGCGCGGGGCAATGGCGGAAGCACCGACATCGACAGCTATACGATGGCCGTATACGGCAACTATTCGGCCGGGGACTTCTTCACCGACGGCTCGCTGAGCTATGCGCTTTCCGATTACGACAGCCGCCGGCCGATCCGTTTCGGCGGCATGGACCGGACAGCCGACGGCTCAAGCCTGGGACACGGCTTTGGCGCGGCTTTGGCCGTCGGCTACACATGGCGGACACAAGGCGCGATCGTGGAACCCGCGGCTTCCGTGCGCTACGACCGGATCAGCCGGAACGGCTTTTCCGAATCCGGTGCCCAGTCCCTGGGACTGGACGTCGGCGACATGACCATGGGCACGCTCAGGACCGGTCTCGGCATCCGCGCGGCCAAGCGTTACGATCTCGGCGGCATGGTGGCGGAGCCGGAGGTCAAGGTTCGCTGGGACCATGATTTCCTGGACCGGGCCGCCGACAGCCGGGTTACGCTGGCTGGGGCTCCCTTCCAGGTGTCGGGCACCGAGGCCGGCCGCGACGCCGCCGTGTTGGGTGCCGGGTTTGTCGCCTACCTGGAAAACAGCCTGGAAGGCTTCGCCGGCTACGATGTCGAACTGCGCGACGGCTCGTCGGCGCACCGGGTGTCGGCGGGCCTGCGCTACCGCCTTCCGTAACGAGGGTTCCAGGCCGTGACCTTCGGATGCCATGGTCCGGGCAGCCCCTTTCAGGGGAGGTCCGGCTCCGCGTCGATAGTCCGCAATATCTGGATATGCCAAAAGGCATCTCCGCACGACATCCCGCATAGCACCATTTATCCGCGATAAAGAGTTAATTTTCTCTTTATTGCGTCCAAATTTTAGTGCAGTGTTTCTCTAACGCGGAAACAAACGCGTCCCGAAATACCGCCCCAGATTACCCAGCCGTTCATTCCTCAAAGTCTTCGGAGAGCCGTCATGACGTCGTCCCGCACCATTCTGATCGAATCCAATCAGCTTTTCCGTCAGGGTCTCAAGCATCTTCTTGCCGATACTCGCTTCGCGGTCGATGTGGAGTTCGGCACGATGGATCAGGCCTTGGCGAATGCCGAGACTGCTACGACGTCCGGTCTGGTGATCATGGGACAGTCTGCCAAGCAGCCGGGCGATCTCAGCCTGCTGCGGGACGCTTATCCTGACGCCCACATCGTGGTGCTCGCCAGCGATCTGTCGGTGGACGTCCTGCGCGACGCGATGACGTGCGGCGTCGATGGTTTCCTGATGAAGGACGTATCGCCGGAAGCGCTGATCCAGTCGCTTCAGCTCATCATGCTGGGCGAGAAGGTGTTTCCGACCAATCTGGCCGCGATGCTGCTCGACATGAACAGCGCGCCGTCGCCGGTGAACTCGCTTCGCGGTCTGTCCCCGCGCGAGCAGGAAATCCTCCAGGCCCTTGTGACCGGCGCCAGCAACAAGCTGATCGCGATCAAGCTCGGCATCACCGAAGCGACCGTCAAGGTCCACCTGAAGACGTTGCTGCGCAAGATCGACGTCAACAACCGCACCCAGGCCGCCATCTGGGCGATGAACAACGGCTTCACCGCCGGCGACGCTGCGGCCCCGACGCGGAACCTGCACGCGATGTCGGCTTGAGGGGTAAAGGGTGACGGGCATCGCCCAAGCATGAAGACGCAGTAGTGGCTTGAAAACACGGTTCAAATTGACTATTTTGATCAAATTGACCTATGGAGGCACTATGCTCACTGCCAACGCTTCGCTTTTCAAGAAGGACTTTGGTAACTACCAACGCAAAGTCCGCCGCGAACCTATCGAGGTGGTGAACCACGGTGAGCCTACCGGCTACTTCCTGTCTCCTGAAGACTTTGCCGAGTACCAGCGCCTTCGTGCCGCAGCATCGCGTCGCCATTTGCAGCCTTCCGATCTGTCCGATGCTCAGCGGAATGCCCTACGTGAAGCGCGCGTTCCGGAAGAGTTTGCAGCTCCGGAAGACTTGATGAACGAGTAAGTATTGAATGCCGCTTCCACGCCCCCATCCCGGCTTGGTGATCTGCTACGAATTTCTTTGGGGTCACGAACATCAAGCCGGGATGACACAGGGCGAGAAGCGCCGTCCCTGTGTCATCGTCCTTGCGGTGAAGCACCAGAGGGGGGACACGATTGTGACTGTAGCTCCGGTTACCCATACAGCACTTCGCGATCCGAGACATGGGGTCGAAATTCCGCGTCGTCTGAAGGATTTCCTGGGGCTCGATCAGGCGAGGTCCTGGGTCATTGCCACCGATTTAAATGAATTCATCTGGCCCGGTGATCACGTTTTCCCCATTCCTGGAGGACGTCTTGACCAGTACGACTATGGCACCGTTCCTCAATCCATGTTGACGATGATCAATGAGCGCATTGAAAAACTTGCAGAGGGCTATGTCCATCGCATTCCTCGTGATCTGGATTACTGAAACGATCGTGCTCAATTAGATCTTTACTTAATGCGACCCGGACCAGTGCTCCAGCGCCGCGTCCTCGATCGTCTTTTCCCGTGCCGACGGCTGGGTATTGAGGACCGCGTTCAGCAGTACCGCGCAGAGCGCTCCCAGCGTGATGCCGCTGTGGGTCAGGGGGGCGGTCCAATGCGGGAACTGGTCGAAGAAGGTCGGAGCGACCAGCGGGATCATGCTGACGCCGAGGCTGATCGCGACGATCAGCAGGTTGTTGCGGTTCTCGAAGTTGACCTTGGCCAGGATCTTGATGCCGGTTGCGGCGACCATGCCGAACATGGCGATCCCGGCTCCGCCGAGCACGGCTACGGGGATGGAGGCAACGATGGTCGCCAGCTTGGGCAGCAGGCCCAGTGCCAGCAGGATGACGCCGGCCACGGCCACGACCCACCGGCTGCGTACGCCGGTCATGCCGACCAGACCGACGTTCTGCGAGATCGAGGTGTGCGGGAAGGTGTTGAAGATGCCGCCGATCAGCGTGCCGATGCCATCGGTGCGGAGGCCGCGCGTCAGGTCGGTTTCGCCGACCGGGCGGTCGGTCAGTTCGCCGAGTGCGAGGAACATGCCGGTCGATTCGACCATCACCACCAGCATGACGAGGCAGAGCGAGAGGATCGGGCCGATCTCAAACACTGGCGGGCCGAAAGCGAAGGGATAGACGACCGCGAACCACGGTGCGTCGGACAATCCCGAGATGTTGACCATTCCGGCCGGCAGGGCTAGGGCGAACCCGATGATCAGCCCGAGCAGGACGGAGACGTTCGACCAGAAGCCTTTGAAGAACCGGTTGATCAGCACGATCGAGACCAGCACCAGGAAAGCGATGGTCAGGTAGCGGGGCGCTCCGAAGTCGGCCACTCCCCTGCCCCCTCCGGCCCAGTTGATCCCGACCTGCAACAGCGTGATGCCGATCGCCGTGATGATCGTGCCGGTGACGACGGGCGGGAAGAAGCGCAGCATCCTGCTGAAGAACGGCGCCACCAGCACGGTGAACAGGCCGGACGCCATGACGGCGCCCAGGATGGTCGGCAGACCCGTGCCGGCATTGGCCATGGCGACCATCGGCCCGACGGCGGCGAAGGTGACGCCCATCATGACCGGCAGGCGGATGCCGAACTTCCAGACGCCGA
>DASQKT010000419.1:0-7606 GCA_035630415.1 Skermanella sp. | reverse complement strand
ACAGGTCAGCACGTCCTGAAGCACGCGGCGGTGCGGCGCGTGATAATGGACGTCGTTGGTGGCGACCAGCGGCACCCGGACATCGGAGGCTAGCGCCGCCAGATGCGCCAGCCGCCGGGCGTCGTCGCCCCGGTAGAGATGGCTCGCCGCCAGATAGAGCCGCTTGCGGAACCGCGCGCGATAGTCCCGCAGGGCCGCGACGAACTCCTCGCCGGGATGCTCCGGCGGCACGGCGATCAGGATCTGGCCTTCGTCATGCTCGTACAGGTCGGCGCGGCTCAGCTCGCACTGACCCTTGGGCGCCCGCCGGCGGCCTACGGTCAGCAGACGCGACAGCCTGCCATAGGCGGCGCGGTCGGTCGGCAGGCACAGCAGGCTCGGCCCGTCGGTCAGGTCGAGCCGGCAGCCGACCACCAGCCGGATACCGGCTCCCTTGGCGGCGATATGGGCACGCACGACTCCGGCCAGACTGTTCCGGTCGGTCACCGCGATGGCGGCGTGCCCCAGTGCTGCGGCACTCAGCGACAGTTCCTCGGCATGGGAGGCACCACGCAGGAAGGTGAAGTTGGTGGAAACCTGAAGCTCGGCATAGACCGGACCGGACACCGGAGAATCCGGATCGGTCATGGGAAGACCCCGTGCAGGTACCAGCGCGCCGCGCGGTCCTGCTGGTAAAGGCCGGCGCGGTAGACCCAGAAGCGTTGGCCGGACTGGTCCTCGACGCGGTAGTAGTCCCGCATTTCGGTCAGCTCACGCCACCATTCCGGCTCCAGCCGCTCCGGCCCTTCGGCATGGACGACCTTGTGCGGGATATCGCGCCAGCGGAACATCATCGGCGGATCGTCCGGTACCGGGGCCATGACGTGGATGGGTTCGGGACGCGCCAGCAAACGGACGGGGCGAAAGCGGTCGGACGGCCAAGGTGTTGCCTGACCCGCACTCCGGTCCGGATCGTCGAGGGCGGCGGCTCGCTCGACATTGTTCTCGGGCCACCAGCTTTCGCGTGGCAGCAGGCGACGCACCCTGGGCATGCCAAAGCGGTTTCCCAGCCGGTCCACCAGTTCCGCCTCATCCTCGCGCTCTCCACCGAAAAGGGCGGGAGCGCCGATCCGCATCATGGTCTGAGCGGCACCAAGCGGTTCGGTGGTCGCGGCCAGGATCATGATCTCGACGCCGGGACCGGGTTCGACCCTGTCCAGCTTTTCGGCGAACAGGCGGGCGAGATGGAGCGGCGCCCGCACCGGCCGGCTGGTCCCGATGCTGGACCGCTCCACACGACCATCGACCCGGAAGAAACCCAGGTCGAGTCGTCTGGCGCCCTGCCCCGCCCGCTCCATCCCGGCGCATAACTCATCCAGCAGGCGGCGGGTCGCGGTCGTCAGGTTCTCCGGCGTCGAGATCGGCTCGGCGAAGGCGGCGCGGGCAATATGGGGCGGAACGGGACGGCGCGGCGAGATCGGCTCCGGCGAGATCGCCAGGGCCAGATCCAGCCGCCGGGTGACGACGGCGCCAAATCGCGCGGTGATCCCGGCGCGCGGCATGGCGTAGAGATCCGCGATCCGCCGCATCCCGACCCGGCGCAACCCGATCGCGGTTTCAGCAGGCAGCCGCAGCGCCTCGACCGGCAGTCCCGCCAAAGCCTGACGGCCCTGCCCCGGCCGCACGACGGCGTGGCGTTCCCCGCCATGACGCGCCATCGCCCAGGCGGCGCCGGGCGTATCGGCTATGGCGGCGCGGGTTCCATAGCCGAAACTGTTTAACCGGCCCGTCACGTCCTCCAGCAATGCAGCCTCGCCGCCGAACAGGTGACCGCAGCCGGTGATGTCGAGGAAAATGCCGTCGGGAGCGTCCAGACCGACCCAGGGCGTATAGCGCCCGCACCAGTCGGCCAAACCGTCCAGCGCCCGCGCGTCGGCCGGGAAGTCGGCATCGGCCGGCCGGATCGCGGGTTCCAGCGCGCGGGCATCGGCCAGCGTCATGCCCGGCTGGATGCCTGCCGATTCGGCAAGGGAATTGACTGCCGCGACGATCATCCGCCCGCGCTCCCCGGCGACGGTGACCAGCGGCGATCTCCGCAAAGCCGGCTCACGCCGGACCAGACGATCCGTCGCCAGCCCAGGCAGCCATAAGGAGAGAACCCGCCGCGCCATCGATACTTTACCACCCCAAATCCCTTACCCTTGGCCCTTGCCCTTGGCTCTTGCGCCGCACCGCCATGGCCTATGCCATATTCAGAACAAAACAAGAACACACTATGCGCGCAAAAAGATCAAGAGCGCTCGGCGAATTCGATAAGCTTCAGGAAGAGGTATGGGATACCGGGTACAAGCTGCGGATTATGGGAAGAAAGAGGGCGGCGTCTATGCCGCCCTGATCGTCGCAATCAGCGTTTCGACCTCACGGCCCAACCGGTCGGACTGACGGGTCAGATCTTCCGAAGCGGCCAGCACGTGGACGGCCGCATTGCCGGTCTCAGCGGCGGCGCGGGTGACATCGCCGATGCTGCGGCTGACTTCCGTCGTGCCATGGGCGGCTTCATGAACGTTGCGGGCGATCTCGCCGGTAGCGGCGGCCTGCTGATCCACTGCGGCGGCGATGGTCGCTGCGATCTGGTCGATCCCGACGATGGTGTGACCGATGTGGCGGATGGCATCGACAGCCCCGCTGGTCGCTGCCTGGATCGTGTCGATCTGGCCGGATATTTCACCGGTGGCGCGGGCCGTCTGGTTGGCAAGCTGCTTGACCTCGCTGGCGACGACGGCGAAGCCCTTGCCGGCTTCGCCCGCACGGGCTGCCTCGATGGTCGCGTTCAGCGCCAGAAGATTAGTCTGGCTGGCAATGTCCTGGATAAGCTGGACCACCGCGCCGATGCGGGCGACGGCGCTCGCCAGCCCCTCGACGGTATGGTTCGTCTGCTCGGCCTCGGCGACGGCGGCCCGCGCCATGCCGGCACTGGTGGCGACCTGTCGGCCGATCTCGCCGATCGAACCGCTCAGTTCCTCGGTAGCGGCAGCCACGGTCTGCACATTGGCCAGCGCATGCCCGCTGGCTGCGGTCACCTGGGTCGCCTGCGCGCTGGTCTGCCCCGCTATGGCGGTCAGGCTCTGAGCGCTGGTCTGCATCTGGCGGGCGGAGGTGCCGACCGCATCGACGATACCCTTGACGGTGTGGTCGAAGGTTTCGGCCAGACGATGCATCTCGGCGCGCCGCACGTCCTCGGCCTCCAGCTTCTGCCGTTCGTTCTCCTGCTGGAGACGGACCCGTTCCTGCGCATTTTCCCGGAACGTGATCAGCGCTCGGGCCATGGCGCCGATCTCGTCGTTGCGGGCGCGCGGCGGAATGACCACGTCGAGCCGGCCGTCGGCCAGCCCTGTCATGGCAGCGGTCATGTCATGGAGCGGTGCTATCACCACCCGGCGCAGCGTCAGCAGCAGAAGCAGCACAACGGCCGCCACCATGCCGGCGGACAGCGCCGTCTGACGGATCAGCGAGGACTTCAGGTCCGCGTTGATCCTCTCCATGCTCCAGGCCACGGTGAAGAAGCCGACGATGCGGTTGTCCTTGCCGAACCGGGTCGGAGCCAGGACGACGAAGTGATCGCCGGTATCGTAATGCAGGGCTTCCCCCTGCATCAGCGCTTCGCGGTTCGCCGCGAACGCCGCTTCGAGGTCGAAGGGAATCCGATCGACCGCAGCCTTGGCGGTCAGCAGCTTGCCGGACTCGTCGAAAACAGCCAAAGCCGCGGCATCGACCCGCTGATTGGCGGTGACGCCTTCGAGGAAGGCGTCGATGGCGGGCACCTTGCGCCACCGCACCACCTCCGCCGCATCGAGAACCAGCCTCTCGGACAGTGTCAGGGTGCCATTTTCCGCCGTCTCCCGCAGCTCTCTGGAGGCGGAGAAAGTCTGCACCGACACGAGGAGGGCGACGCCCGCGACCACAACAGCCGCAACGGCAAGGGCGAGTCGCCGACCTATGCTGACGGTCGCGGATCGCGCCGTCACAGAACCCGTGACACTGTCCATGACTCTTCAACTCACTTCTTCGGCAGATAGGGGCTCCAGGGCTTCGGCTCGACCAGCCCGGAAGACTTCCAGACGGTCTGCATCTGGCCGGAAGGAAGGATCTCGCCGATCACCACCGGCTTGTGCAGGTGCTGCGTCTCGCCGTCATAGACCACGTCGTAGCCCGACAGGGAACGCACGGTCAGGCCCTTCATGGCCTCACGCACCTTGGTCACATCGGTCGATCCTGCCTTCTCCACGCCCTTGATCCAAAGCTGGAAGCCCATGACATGCGCTTCCATCGGGTCGTTGACCACGCGCAGGTCGTCCTTCATGAAAGCCTGCCAGCGGGAGATGAAGGCGGTATTCTCCGGCGTGTCGGACGACATGAAGTAGTTCCAGGCGGTCAGGTGGCCGACCAGCGGGGTCACGTCCAGACCCGCCAACTCGCCCTCGCCGACCGAGAAGGCCACGACGGGGGTCTGGGCGGCGGTGATCTCCTGCTTCGCCAGTTCCTTGTAGAAGCCGATATTGGCGTCGCCGTTGATCGTGGACACGACGGCGGCCTTCTTGCCCTTGGAGGCGAAGTCCTTGATCTCCGTCACGATCTTCGCCCAGTCCTGATGACCGAACGGCGTGTAGTTGACGATGATGTCGCTTTCGGCGACGCCCTTCGACTTCAGGAAGTTGACCAGGATGTCGTTGGTCGTGCGCGGATAGACGTAGTCGGTGCCGGCCAGATAGAAGCGCTTCACGGAACCGCCGTCGGCGCTCATCAGGTATTCCACCGCCGGAATCGCCTGCTGGTTGGGGGTGGCACCCGTATAGACCACGTTGGGGGACTGTTCCTGGCCCTCGTACTGGACGGGATAGAAAAGCAGGCCGTTATGCTTCTCGAAGACGGGCAGCACGTGCTTGCGCGATACCGAGGTCCAGCAGCCGAACACCACGGCGGCCTTGTCCTCGCCCAACAGCTTTTCGGCCGATGTCGCGAAGGTCGGCCAGTCGGACTTCGGATCGACGACCACCGCTTCCAGCGGCCGGCCGAGCACGCCACCCTTCTTGTTCTGCTCATCGACCAGCATCAGGATCGTATCCTTCAGCGTTATCTCGCTGATGGCCATGGTGCCGGTAAGGGAATGCAGAATGCCTACTTTGACGGGCTCGGCGGCTGCCGCTGCGGACATGAAGCCAAGACCGGCAATAATGCCCGATGCAAGGCCGAGAAGACGATGACGGATGCTGGACATGATGTTTTGCCTGTTTCCCTTCGTATTGAATAAACAGATCTGTTCAAAGCAAGAAGAACCCGGCTCGCGAAAGGACGAGATCAGCATCGGAAAGGCTGATAATCACCTGCGCCAACTAATTCCTATGCTGAACTATTTTAATAAAATTATCGAGAAACACTATGATAGTCAATGTTCGGTACATGACAATCGCAGCGGTGCTTAAATTACAGTCTGCACAATACTTAAGCAGATCGGAACGCGATCGCTTGGGGCCGCACTGGTTTCAGGCGGGAGCCGGCCCTACATGATTTCCATGAAAACCATTCTTGCCATTGCTATTGCCGCTGCGCTGCTGCCGTTAGGCGCAGCCCTGGCGGAAACCCCGGCGGACCGCAACGTCATAGCTCCCTACCGGTTTCCCCCGTCGTCCGAGCGCATCGCCCCGTCGGACCGGGGCCAAGCAGACCGGGGAAGAGCGGAGCTGTACCGGGACCAGCTTCGCGGAAGCCAGAACAGGCGCGAACAGTTGAACGGACAAGGCAAGCTGGACACGCTCGGACGGCGTGAGTTGCAGGATTTGCGCGGCGAGACGAACCGGATGGAGCGGACGCTGGAGCGTTAGGCTTCCGGCACCGGCTCGGGACGGTCGCGGAGCGCATCGGCAATGGCGCGGCGAAGCTGGCGCGCCTCGAACGGCTTCCGAAGGAAGCTGGAAGCTTCCGCCTGCTCGGCCTGAGCCGCGTCGATCTGGCCCGAAATCAGCAGCGCCGCGATGCCGAAGCTCTGGCGCAGTTCGCGCGCGGCCGCGATACCATCGCTGCCATCCGCCAAGCGCACATCCATGACGACCAGATCGGGACGGTGCTCTTCCGCAAGACGCAAGGCTTCGGTCCGGGTACGCGCTATGCCGCACACCTCATAATCCATCCCAGCGATCAGCCGCTCCAGATCCAGTGCGATCAGCATCTGATCTTCGACGATCAGGATCTTGCAGCCATCGGTCATAAAAAGCCTCCCACACCCAGGCGCAGCCGGAGGACCCGCCATGCCTGCACACTCCAACGCCAGAGACCGCAGGTCGATAGCAACGAAGGGGTAGTAACCGGGCGCAAGATCGAATGCCTCGCCCTTTGATGGATCAACAGGAACCAATGGCGGGTTGCAGGGGTTGGGCGGACACAGTTCATACCAAGGGTGCTCCCCATGGCGTCGTCCGCCGCTCAAATCCCGACCATCGACCTTTCCGACCTGACCGCGCTTGGCGGCGACACGCTGGATGCCCTGCAAAGGCGCGTGCTTCCGGCCTATCTGATGCGGCACCGCTGGTACGGCGCCAAGGATGCCGGCGCCCCGGCGGTGACCGTGCTCGACAGACCGGTGCTCGATACCGCCGAAGGACCGGTTCTGCTGGCCACGCTGCTGGTCCGCCCGCCCGGCTGCGCCGAGCAGCGCTATTTCCTGCCGCTGGCGATCGTCGGCGAGGATCAGGCGGATGCCGGCGATCCCGCAATCCTGGCAAAGGTGCCGCAGGGCTTCCTGATCGACGCCTTCGCCCGCAACACCTTCGTCAACGCCCTGATCGAGGGTATGCGGCAGGGGCGGGAAACCGGCGGTCTGAGGTTTCGGCAGAGCGGCGGCGACCTGGAAGAGGTCGAGCCGATCGAGCGGTCGCGGACGGAGCAGTCCAACACCTCGATCCGCATCGGCGGCAAGGCGATGCTGAAGGGCTTCCGCAAACTGGAGCAGGGCACCCACCCGGAACTGGAGGTCGGACGCTTCCTGACGGAAATGGCGAAGTTCCCCAACTCCCCTGCCCTGCTGGGATCGATCGAGCGTGTCGGCGAAGACGGCGGCGGCGCCACGGCGCTATGCGTCGTCCAGGCGCTGGTTCCCGATGCGGAAGACGCCTGGGGATACGTGCTGGAACGGACGAAGACGCCAGCCGATCCGGAGCTGCTGACGCTGGTCGGCAAGCTGGGCCAGCGGACCGCCGAGATGCACCACGCGATGGTGGCGCCGTCTGATGATCCCGCCTTCCGGCCCGAGCATGCCACGCAGGCAACCGTCCACGAATGGGTCGAAGCTGTACGGACAATGGCCCGCAAGACGCTGGATTCGCTGGAACGGGCGCTATCCAAGCTTGGCCCCAACGTCAGGCCGAAAGCTGAAAGCCTGCTGGCCCGGCGCGACGAACTGATCCGCCGGTTCGACGATCTGGCCCCCAAGGGGCTGGAGGTCTGCCGGACGCGGCTGCACGGCGACTACCATCTGGGCCAAGTGCTGGTATCTCGCGGTGACTTCTTCATCATCGATTTCGAGGGCGAACCGATGCGCCCGCTGGCGGAACGGCGGGCGAAGCATTCGCCGCTG
>DASQKT010000418.1:0-4401 GCA_035630415.1 Skermanella sp. | reverse complement strand
CGAAGCGGCGACAGCCGGTCCGCCGTCACCACGGCGTTGACGCCGCTGGCGGTTATGGCGCCCGCATCCACCGCGACATCCTTCAGCAGGATTTCCGCCCTGCCCCGATCGGCCCCCTCGCCCCAGCCGGTGCGGGCTTTGAGCGCCAGCGTGCCCGTAAACTCACCTATCCACTGTCGGGTTATGGGGAGCAGCGCCGTGAGTTGCGCAGCGTCGGTTCCGAACGCAGTCGGTTTCATCCGGACTCCCGCTTGGCCTACACCGGTCCCAAGGTCGTGCCGTCCCTTGACGGCGATCGATACGGTTCCGGAACGATCCTTGAGGATGGCATTGAAGTCGATCTGCTTGTCGAGGGACCCTGCGGCGGTTCCCGTCAAGCGAAAGGGTGCGAAGAAGGCGGGGTCGCGGTCGGAGCGGATCGTCGCGACAGCGTAATCAGCTTTCAGCGACCGCCCCGCCGATCCATCGATCGAGAGAGTTCCATCGAAGCCGTCGCTCGCGATGCCCTCCGCAGGCAGGCTGAACCGGGCTTGGCGCCAGCCGGCATTCAGCACGGTCAAGGCGCCTCCGGGGGTGAATGCCGCTTCGACTTTCGAGTCGGGCAGGCTGCCGGTGATTTTCAGACCGGCGGTCTGCAAATTGAAGACGGCGTCGCGCGCCTGGACAGCGGCATGCCAGCCCTCGGCAACCCCGAATTCCAGGAAGTTCCGGTCCGGAGCGGGCTTCAGGCAGAGCGACTCGGGCCGGGTCATGGTCGTCCGATCGAGCACGATTCGTTCGGCGCGGAGAGTGACGCAGCCGTCGGGCACGAAGCGCCAGCGCCACCCCTCCAGCGGTTCGATGGTGCCCGTTGTTCTCAAGGCGGCGCCGGGAGCGTCCACACCGTCCGGCAACAGGCCGGCGACCGGCAGGTCGAGGTCGATCCGCGCCGATATGCCGTCACCAAGCCCATAGCGGAGAATGATCAGGGCGATCCGGCGACCGTCTGCACCTTCCTCTCCGATGCTGATCTTGGCTCCGCCCAGCCCGAGATGGACGACATTGACCACGGCGGACGGCGATATCGAATAGCGGACCAACCGCGTCCCCTGCCACTCGATCAGGGCCGGAAGACCGGCTGCTACGGCAAGACCGGCACCCGCCATTATCGAAACACCCCAGACCCAGCGGCGCGCCATTGCTCCTCCTACCTCCATCTACAAGATAGCCGTTGAAGCAGTCATGCTTCCACCCACTCGTGGCAGAAAAAGGACATTGCGGAATGTTCGTTTGCGAAAATCACTGGGCGATATTATGTTCGTATTCGAACATATCATTGCTTGGAGGTGAGGATGTCCGCGGAGGATCGAACGGTGGATATGCTGGTGATCGGCGGCGGCATCAACGGAGCCGGGATCGCGCGCGATGCGGCCGGCCGAGGCCTCTCCGTCATCCTGTGCGAACAGGCCGACCTTGCCAGCGCCACGTCTTCCTCCAGCAGCAAGCTGATCCACGGCGGATTGCGGTATCTGGAACAGTACGAGTTCCGTCTGGTGCGCGAAGCGCTGGCCGAGCGCGAGGTCCTGCTGCGCAACGCGCCGCATATCATCTGGCCGATGCGGTTCGTGCTGCCCCATAACAAGCTGCTGCGCCCGGCCTGGATGATCCGGCTCGGGCTTTTCCTTTACGATCACATCGGCGGCAAGCGCAGCCTTCCTGGCACCAAGAGCCTGAACTTCGCCTCGGACCGGGTCGAAGGAGCGCCGCTTAAGCCGGAGCTGACGCGCGGGTTCGCCTATTCGGACTGCTGGGTGGAAGACTCGCGACTTGTCGTGCTCAACGCGATGGACGCGCGGGCGCGCGGCGCCGAAATCCTGCTGCGTACCCGGTGTATCGAAGCACGGCGCGAAGGCGATCACTGGATCGCGAAGCTGAAGGATCTCGCCACCGGCACGGAAAGGACGGTCAGGGCGCGAATCCTCGTCAATGCCGCCGGTCCCTGGGTCGAGCGGGTTCTGCACGGAGTCGCAGGCCAGTCCGGGACCGCCCATATGCGTCTGGTCAAGGGCAGCCACATCGTCGTTCCTCGCCTGTTCGAGGGCGATCACGCCTATATCCTCCAGAACACCGACCGCCGCGTCATCTTCGCGATTCCCTACGAGCATAGGTTCACGCTGATCGGGACGACTGACATCCCGTTCGAGGGCGATGCCTCCGACGTCAAGATCACGCCGGAGGAAAACGATTACCTGTGCGGCGCGGTCAACCGGTATTTCGCCAAGCAGATCGGACCGTCGGACGTCGTCCGGAGCTATTCCGGCGTCCGCCCGCTCTATGACGACGACAGCTCGGCCAACCCGTCGGCCGTTACCCGCGACTATGTGTTCGACCTTGCCGGATCGCCGGGCGAAGCGCCTCTGCTGTCGATCTATGGCGGCAAGATCACGACGTATCGACGGCTTGCCGAGCACGCGATGGACAAGCTGAAGCCCTTCTTTCCCAATCTGCGGCAATCCTGGACCGCCGATGCGGTGCTGCCCGGCGGCGACATGGCCAGTCATCGGTTCGAGCCTTTCGCGGCGGCGTTCATGTCGCGCCATCCCTGGCTGCCGCAGGACGTGGCGCTCCGGCTGTGCCGTCTCTACGGCACCATGGCCGAACGGATCGTCGGACCGTCCACCAAGCTGGCCGACATGGGCATCGACTTCGGCGGCGGGCTTTACGAGCGGGAAGTAGACTGGCTGGTCCGGGAAGAGTGGGCCAATACCGCCGACGATATCCTGTGGCGGCGGACCAAGCTGGGCCTTCACGTCCCGGCGGAGGGCGCCGCGAAGCTGGCGGAATGGCTGGCCGGTCCCCGCACACTGGCGCGGGCAAGCTGACCGTTCGATCAAGTCTCCTCGGCGGAAAGATAGGGTGGTTGCGTTCGCCCGCGCTTTAAACCCGGCACCGCATCCACTATGGTCGCCCCTTCACCGACCTGCTGTATGGAAGCAACGATGCGTTGGTTGAAGACTTTGATCATGGCGACCCTGATGGGCGCTTTTCTCTGGAGTGGGGAGGCTTCTGCCTTGGATCTTGAAAACACCCTGTATCTCGACCTGAAAGATGGCCGAGTCGTGATCGAGCTGAAGCCCGATCTGGCCCCCAACCACGTGGCGCGGATCAAGGAACTGACCCGTCAGGGCTTCTACGATGGTCTCGTATTCCATCGCGTGATCGACGGCTTCATGGCACAGACCGGCGACCCGCAGGGTACCGGCATGGGCGGTTCCGGCCAGAAGCTGAAGGCCGAGTTCTCGAACTATAAGCATGTCCGCGGCACGACCTCCATGGCGCGCGCGCAGGACCCGAACAGCGCCGACAGCCAGTTCTACATCATGTTCGCCCCGGCCCCGCACCTCGACCGCCAGTACACGGTATGGGGTCAGGTCGTCGCAGGCATGGATTTCGTCGACATGATCAAGAAGGGCTCGCCGTCCCGCAACGGCTCGGTGACCGAGCCGGACCGCATCATCAAGATGCAGGTCGCCGCCGACGCCAAGTAAGATTTCTTTCGGATACGGATCGAACCGGTCCGACCCGATGCGCCCTCTTCCGTCCCGACGGAAGAGGGCGTTTTTCGTTAAAATCCCCGATTAAGTCCGGACGCTCCGGTCAGCCTAATTGATTTGGCCGAAGGGCCATGGCATCGTTCCGTTGCGGCAATTCGAAGCACCGCTGTTTTGCCGCAGCGTCTGGAGGCCCGGACGAAGTTTCAAGGCGGCTCACAGAAAATGCCCAGGTACAGCCGGGCCAACAAGAATGAACCTTTGGGGAGGCGAAACTCAATGATTCCCATCAAGCATGCCCTGGCAGGCCTGGGCGCCGTGCTCGCCATGACTGCCGCGACCAGCGCCATGGCACAGAAGACCGTCGTCGGGGTAAGCTGGTCGAACTTCCAGGAAGAGCGCTGGAAGACCGACGAAGCCGCGATCAAGGCCCGTCTGACCGAGCTGGGCGCCGATTACATCAGCGCCGATGCGCAAAGCTCGCCTTCCAAGCAGCTCGCCGACGTGGAAAGCCTGATCTCACGCGGCGCCACCGCGCTGATCGTGCTGGCCCAGGACAACAGCGCCATCATGCCGGCCATCGCCAAGGCTACCGCAGAGGGCATTCCGGTCGTTGGATACGACCGGCTGATCGAAGCGCCGGGCGTCTTCTACCTTTCCTTCGACAACAAGGAGGTCGGCCGCATCCAGGCACGCCAGATCCTCAAGGTCCAGCCCAAGGGCAACTACGTCTTCATCAAGGGAAGTGCCGCCGATCCAAATGCCGATTTCCTTCATGCCGGACAGGTCGAGGTGCTGAAGCCCTCGATCGACAAGGGCGACATCAAGGTGGTCGGCGAGCAGTATACCGATGGCTGGCTGCCCGAGAACG
>DASQKT010000417.1:0-2658 GCA_035630415.1 Skermanella sp. | reverse complement strand
GGGCGACATCGTCGGGATGCAGCGCATCCGATGGCGGCGCGTCGAAGAAGGGCGTATCGACCATTCCGGGCTCGATCAGGGTCACCCGGACTCCCGTCCCGCGCAATTCCTCCCGCAGGCCATAGCCGATCGCGGAGACGGCCCACTTGGTGGCGGCGTACATGGAACCGGCAAGCACCCGCCGGCCCGCGACCGAACCGGTGATCACGACATGGCCGCGCGCCGCCTTGACGTGCTCCAGCACTGCCCGGAGCGTATAGGCGACGCCCAGGATATTGACGTCCACCAGCATGCGCCAGCTTTCCGGCGGCGCCCCGGAAAACCCGCCGGGCTTGCCGCCGGTACCGGCGTTGACGAAGACGGCGTCGATGCGGCCGAACCGCTCGATCGCCGCATCCGCCATCCGCTGCTGGTCGTCGTAGTCGGTGACATCGCAGGCGACGGCAACGGCGCGGTCTTCGCCGATTTCCCGGACCAGGGCATCGAGCTTGTCGGTGGAGCGGGCGGCCAGGACGAGGTTCCATCCCTCCCCTGCCGCCGCGCGCGCCGTCGCGGCGCCGATGCCGCTGGAAGCCCCCGTGATGAGCAGAACCTTGGCGTCAGGCATGTTCGTGTAACCTCCCGGTATCTTTTAATTCCATTCAATCAAAGGTCCGAATGCCGTCCCGCCGCTGACAGGCGGGATGTCCCGACCCTCGGCCATTCCTGACGGATGATGTGGACGACCCCTCCGGCCAGCATCAACGCAAGACTGTACCAAGTGATCGCATAAACCAGATGGTTGTTGTGGAACCTGATCACCGTCAGCCCACCGACCGGTGACTCCGGCCCGCCGGACGCGGCATCGGCATCGATGAAGTAAGGCGCTGCATCGCTCCGGCCCCGCGCCGCCGCGATTGCCGCGACGTCCCGCGAGAACCAGCGGTCGGCGGCAGGGTCGTTGGAACGCAGCATCGCCCCTTCCGGCTCGGTAATCCGGAGCAGGCCGGTCACCGTCGTTTCCCCCACGATCTCCCCCGCCCTCCGCGATGCCGGATCGCGCCGGTCGGTCGGAACGAAGCCGCGATTGACCAGCACCACGTTTCCGTCCCGCATCCGGAGGGGAGTCAGCGCCCAAAAGCCGGGGCCGAGTTCCGTGGAAGCCGCCACCAGCGTTTCGCGGTCGTTCAGGAAAACGCCGGTCACGCTCACGTGCCGGTATTCATGGCCGGCGGCGGTGACCGTGGCCCACTCCTCCCGGCCCGGCGCCTGGACGGGAGGTGCATGGACGCGCGTCTCGGTTCGCTCGATCAGATCGAGCTTCCAGGACCGCCGCTCCAACTGCCAAGTGCCCAGTGCGGCCAGAACCGCGACTATCACGGCAGCGGCTGTTCCCAGCACGATGAGCGACGCACGCGACCGCGGCCGGTGCGTTTCCGTATCCGGCTCGCGGGGATCGAAGCTTGTCCGTGTCATGTCGAGTGACCGGACGCCCGGCCGTCAGGGCATGCTGCGCATCTGGTCTGGCGACATCGGCATCATGTTGGAATCCAGGTGCGACATCACCCACAGCGAGCCGGCCAGGGTGATGACGACCAGGATCGAGGTGAATATCAGCGCCAGGACCGTCCAGCCGCCCTCCGACTTCGAGTTCAAGTGTAGGAAGTAGACCATGTGGACGACGATCTGCACGAAGGCGAAGATCAGGATGACGACGGCGCCGACCATGGGGTTGCGGAAGACGTCGTAGATCACGATCCAGAACGGGATCGCGGTCAGCACGGCCGCCAGGACGAAACCGATCAGGTAGTCCTTGAAGGACCCGTGGTGGCTGCCGGAATCATCATGCGCATCATGTGCGTCCGTGTCGTGATGCTCCACGGCATTTTGCCGCTCACTTTGCGCAGTCATGCCAGGAGGACTCCCATCAGATAGACGAAGGTGAACACGCCGATCCAGATCACGTCCAGGAAGTGCCAGAACATGCCCAGGCACAACAGCCGCCGGCGGTTCTCCGGAATGAAGCCGTGCTTCGGCAACTGGAACATCAGCGTGACCAGCCAGACAATGCCGAAGGTGACGTGCAACCCGTGCGTGCCCACCAGGGCGAAGAACGCGGACAGGAAGGCGCTGCGGTCCGGTCCGGCGCCTTCTTCGATCAGGTGGTGGAATTCATAAAGCTCGATCCCGAGGAAGCCCAGGCCGAACAGGCCGGTGACGCCCAGCCAGAACAGCGTCAGGCCCATGCGCCGCTTCTCCACCTCCAGCATCGCGACGCCGTAGGTAATGGAGGAGAACAGCAGCAGGGACGTATTGAGCGCTATCAGCGGGAGATCGAACAGGTCGGCCGGCGACGGCCCGGCCGCATAGTTGCGGCTGAGCACACCATAGGTCGCGAACAGCACCGCGAAGATGAGCGAATCGCTCATCAGGTAGATCCAGAAGCCGAGCATGGTGCTGCCTTCGGCATGACCATGCTCTTCCGTGACGTAGAAGACCGGAGCTTCCGGTTCGGCAGTCGCCTCGGCGTTCGGCGTGGCTTCGATCTCGGTGAAGGCGGTTCCCGAATGGGCTGTCATGATCTTCCGCCTATTCCGCCGCGAGCGCTTGCGCGCGCCTGTTTTCTGACCTCATGACCTCCTCGGCCGGGATGTAGTAGTCCCGCTTGTAGTTGAAGGT
>DASQKT010000416.1:0-3351 GCA_035630415.1 Skermanella sp. | reverse complement strand
TGACTGCCGCCGCATCGGGTCGGGTGTTCGGCGAACGGGTAAGCAGCCGCCAATGGGCGGGACTGACGCTGGGGCTCTGCGGTGTGCTGTTGGTCGTGTGGGAGAACCTGTCGCTTCAGGCCGGGTACCTGACCGGCATTGCCCTGTGCATCGCGGCGCTGGTCGGCATCACGGTGGGCACGCTCTACCAGAAGCGGTTTTGCAGCGGAATGGACCTGCGAAGCGGAACGGCAATTCAATATGCCGCCACCAGCGCCGGGCTCCTGGCTTTCGCATGGCCGCTTGAAACCATGCAGGTTCAATGGACCGGCGAGTTCCTGTTCGCCTTGGCGTGGCTGGGACTGGTGCTCTCGGTCGGAGCGGTGTTTCTGCTGTACGTGCTGATACGGCGGGGCGCCGCGGCTCAAGTGGCGAGCCTGTTCTATCTGGTCCCTCCGGCGACGGCGATCATAGCCTACCTGATGTTCGACGAGCGGCTCGGCGTGCTGGCGCTGGCCGGGATGGTTGTAACCGCAACCGGCGTGGCTCTGGTCAACCGCAAGCCTCAGGCGGCGCGACCGAAGGGGTGACGTTCGGTCGGCATCCCGGAGAGATGGGCGATGACGTCCTGCGGGTCGCCGATCTCCGGCGCCGGACGGTGGATGGCGGCGATTTCCAGGTGCGACCGCAATCCCAATTCCGCCTGTGCTGCATGGAGGAACTGGACGGTCATCGCATTGGTGATCTGCTCCTTGATCTCCGTGCCGATCAAGAGCACGGCAAAGCCACCTGAAGCCAAGGCGCTGATCATTCCCCGGTTGCCGAAGGCGTGCTGCATGACCTTACCCGCCACCTCTGGCGTCAGGTCGGACAGGATGATCTTGAAAAGCGACAGGTGAAGGCTGGTATTGCGCAGAAGTTCGAGCGAGTGAGCGAATTCCTCGGCGGCGGTTGCGAGAATTTCCGGCTGGACGCTCTGCTCGGCACCACCGCGCGTAAAGGAGTACTGGTATACCGGCGACTTCGGAACCGACTTCATATCTTCCTCGAACAAAGACATGTTTGTTCATCCATGCGGCATACGATACCCCTCACGATAGAGGCATTTCCAGTCTGCAAGGATGTGTCAAAGTTGGGATATGCCAAGCCCTACTTTGGCTGTATCGGCGGTTCCGGTTAGTGAGCGATCGGGAGTTCGATCCGCATCAGCAGACCGCCGCTTTCCCGGTTCCTTGCGGTCACCTTGCCGCCGACGGCTTCGACATTCCTGCGCACGATCCAAAGTCCTATGCCGAAATGCAGGGAGTCGCCGGTACCCGCCGGCTGGACCGGCTGATCGAAGGGTACCACGGTCCTCATCACTCCGTCGGTACCGGTAGCGTCCAGCGTACGGTGATCGGAGGACTCGACGCTGTCCCGTTGCGAGAAGTAGCGCTCGAATATCCGCTCGATGTTGACTGGATCGACACCGGGACCATCGTCCTCGACCGTGAAGACGGCCATCGGGCCGGAGCGGGCGAGCCTGACCTGTATGTTTCCGTCGGTCGGGGAGAAGCTGATCGCATTTTCCACGACGTTCTCTACCACCGTTTCAAGCAAATCCTCGCCGGCGCGTACGATGACGTGCGGGGCGATCAGCAGGCGCAGGTGAAGGTGCCGCTCGGCCAGCAGGTTGGCATAACCGCTCAGCATGTCCTCCAGAAGCTCGGACATGTCCACCCGGCGGCGCGGCGGCTCCAGAAGATCGGCCGCCGCTTCGTCCATCCGCCTCGCGAAGGAGACCAGACCGTCCAGCCGGTCGAGCGACCGGTCGATCATGTCGATGGCGCGCGGACCCCTGCCGTCGCTGCCTGGGATGATCCGTTTCAGCGGTTCGAGCGATTGGCGGATCACCGCGATCGGGGTCTTGAAGGCATGGGCGTTGTCCTCCGCCGCGCGGCGGAGGTTGTCGGCGGAGCTTCGGAGCGTGTCGACCAGCCGGTCGAAGTCCTCGGCGACGCTGCGCAGCTCGGGCACGGTGTTCTGGTCTGCGAAGGAGGACCGCCCGCTGTCGTGGTTGCCGATCTGACGAGCGAGAGAGCCGAACCGCCGCAGGTTGCTCCAGACGCCCAGGAACAGCAGCAGCACCAGCGCCGCCATCGCGAGGTAGATAAGCGCCGCCGCCTGGACCTCAGGCGTCTGCCAGTAGGGCTGGCCGATCGAGGAGCCGAGATATGTCGGCGTCGAATGCGACGTCACGACGGCCCAGCACCCGAACGGGCTGTTGATCGGCGTGATCGAGGTCAGGACCTCCAGCGCGCCCGTCGCCGTCTGCAACCGGATCGCCAGCGGCTGGTTGCCGCTGCACGTGTCGGCGAGACGCGCCAAGATGCCCTGCTCCAGCAGGCGCTGGCGCTCCAGATCGAGGTTAGCATTGGGAGCGAGCGGTGCGGCGCCGACGTAGTAGAATCCCTGCGCTCCGGGCACGCTCTTGGGCCGCAGCAGAAGCTTCAGCCGCGTGTTCTCGTCGGCGAACCTCGCAAGCTCCTCGCCCAGGCGGGGCAGCAGGCTGGCATCGGCCTTGGCGAGCAGCGGTTCCAGCGCACGGGCGATCAACTGGCCCTGCTGCTGGGCGCTCTGGAGCAGCAGCGTCTGCTTGTCTTCGTCGGCTGCGCGGAACTGCTGATAGATCAGGATCGGCACGGCGATGAAGACGACGGACACCAGCACCAGCCGGCTGGCGAGCGAGCGCAGAATCCAGCGGCCGCCGGTCCTTGCCCGCGGCTGAGCCATCAGGAACCGGCCTCCCCCGCCAGCATCAGCTCAGCCCCCCGGCACGCAGGTCGTCATCGCCGCCGTCCATGTCGCCCCCCACGGGATCGTCGCTCCAGCGGTAGCCGAAGCCGGGATAGTTGTCGATCAGGTCGAACTCGCCATCGACCATGCGGAACTTCTGGCGGATTCGCTTGATGAAGGCGCGGACATTGGCGCGGTAGCCGGCGGGGCCGTAGCCGGCGACGAAGCCCTTGCCGTGGACCAGATCGTAGATCTCCCGGTACGAGATATCCTCGCCCGGACGGGTCGCCATCAGGCGGACGATGTTGAACTCGGTCAGGGTGAGATCGACGCGGGTGCCGCGCCAGAATGCCCGGCTGCCGTCCAGCCGCAGTTCCAGGTCGCCCCGGTTGAACAGGTTGGCATTGGCCCCGCCGGCTCCGACCGCGCCGGCCGCAGCGCCGGGCTGTGCGCCAGGGATCGCAGCGACATCTCCGCCCTCGTCCGGCCCGGTCTTGCGGCCTCCGAGGATGAGCTGCATCCGCTTCAGCAGGATCGGCAGGGAGCGCGACTTCTCGACGAAGTCCACGGCGCCGCCGGCCAGGGCGGCCTCCTCGT
>DASQKT010000415.1:0-3861 GCA_035630415.1 Skermanella sp. | reverse complement strand
TGCTGCCCCGGCACGTCCTGGCACGACTTGACGATACGGGCGATGCGGCGGTCCTTGACCTGAAGGTTCCAAGTCTTTCCGCTCTTGCCCTTGAACTGGAAGCGCATCTTGCCGCCATCGACCTCGACGTGCCTGTCCTGGAGCGTGGTCAGGCCGAAGCTCTTGTTCTCCTTGGAATATGTGGTGTTGCCGACCCGGATCAGGGTATTTTCCAGCAGGTGGACGACGGTCGCCAGCACCTTCTCGCGCGGCAGGCCGCGCTTGCCCATGTCGGCGGAGATGCGCTCGCGGATGGCGGGCAGGGCCTTGCCGAAGTCCAGCATGCGTTCGTATTTCGTGCTGTCGCGCACTTCGCGCCAGCGCGGATGGTAGCGGTACTGCTTGCGGCCCCTGTCGTCGCGGCCGGTCGCCTGGATATGGCCCTTCGGGTCGGCACAGATCCAGACGTCGGTATAGGCCGGCGGGATCGCCAGGGATCTGATGCGGGCCAGGGTGTCCTTGCCCTTTACGGCTGTGCCGTCGGGATTGCGGAAGCTGAAGCCCTTGCCCGACCGCCGGCGCCGGATGCCGGGTTCCTCGTCGGAGACATACACCAGACCGGCCTGCTCGGCCGCCGCCGGCGCATCGACTATCGTTCCCTCTTCGCCGTTCACCGATCCGTCTGCCGGGCCGTTCGCTTGGCCATTTGCCTGGCCGTTCGCCTGGATAGCGCCGTTCTTCATTCTCACATCCTCAGCCGTATCTCCCCTGCAATAACGGTCTGTGAAGAAAATCAGCGCGTTCGATTTGTCGAATGGGACCCTGTTGGCGGTTCGATTGTTCACAGGTGACTGAATCATTGCACACCTGTGCTCTTTCACTCCGTCGAGGCCGATCCGTGAGCAGACTACAGAACGCTTCAAATACTATCCGTCGGTCACGCATACAGGAAGGTCTTCCCTTTCCTCTGGGCGCTACCTGGGATGGCCTGGGGGTGAATTTCGCACTCTTCTCCGCACATGCCACCAAGGTCGAACTGTGCCTGTTCGATCGGGACGGGCGGCGCGAGCTGGAACGGGTCGTGCTGCCGGAGTACACCGACGAGGTCTGGCACGGCTATCTGCCCGATGCGCGTCCCGGAACGGTCTATGGCTATCGCGTCCACGGTCCGTACGAGCCGACCGCCGGCCACCGCTTCAACCCCAACAAGCTTCTGCTCGACCCCTATGCCAAGGCATTGGTCGGGCATATGCGATGGTCCGACGCCCATTTCGGCTATCGAATCGGCTCGCCCCGCGACGACCTGTCGTTTGATCGGCGCGACAGCGCCGCCGGCATGCCGAAATGCCGGGTGGTCGATCCGGCCTTCACCTGGGGCGATACCCAGTCGCCGCGCATTCCGTGGGACCGGACCATCTTCTACGAAACCCATGTCGGCGGCTACACGATGCGGCATCCCGCCGTTCCGCCGCAGTTGCAGGGGACCTACGCCGGTCTGGCCCATCAAGACGTAGTCGATTATATCAAGAGCATCGGCATCACGTCGGTCGAGTTGTTGCCGATCCACGCCTTCCTGGACGACCGGCATCTGCTGGAGCGGGGTCTGCGGAACTTCTGGGGCTACAACTCGATCGGCTTCTTCGCGCCCGAACCGCGCTATTCCGCGACCGGCACCATCGGCGAATTCAAGGAGATGGTCGCCCGCTTCCACGACGCCGGGATCGAAGTGATCCTGGATGTCGTCTACAACCATACCGCCGAAGGCAACGAGCGCGGTCCGACATTGTCGTTCAAAGGTATCGACAATGCCTCATACTATCGTCTGGCGCCCGATCCGCGATATTATATCAACGACACGGGGACGGGTAACACGCTGAACGTGTCCCATCCGCGCGTGTTGCAGATGGTGACCGACAGCCTTCGCTATTGGGCGACCGAGATGCGGGTGGATGGCTTCCGCTTCGATCTTGCGACGATCCTGGGGCGCGAGCCGCATGGCTTCGACCAGGGCGGCGGCTTCCTGGACGCCTGTCGTCAGGACCCCGTGCTGTCCAGAGTTAAGCTGATCGCCGAGCCCTGGGACATCGGCCCCGGCGGCTATCAGGTCGGCGGCTTCCCGCCCGGCTGGGCGGAATGGAACGATCGCTACCGCGATACCGTGCGGAGCTACTGGAAAGGCGACGAGAGCAAGCTACCGGAACTGGCGTCGCGCATGACGGGGTCGAGCGACTTCTTCGACAAGCGCGGCCGCCGGCCCTGGGCCAGCGTCAACTTCATCACCGCCCATGATGGCTTCACGCTGAACGATCTCGTCTCGTACAACGATAAGCACAATACCGCCAATGGCGAGAACAACCAGGACGGCCACTCCAACAACCACAGTTGGAACCATGGCGTGGAAGGGCCGACGGACGACCCCAAGATCAAGTCGCTGAGGGAGCGGCAGAAGCGTAACCTGCTGGCGACGCTGCTGTTCTCGCAGGGCACGCCGATGATCCTGGCAGGCGACGAGTTCGGCAATACGCAGAACGGCAATAACAACGCCTATTGCCAAAACAGCGAGATCGCCTGGATCAACTGGGACGAAATCGACGACGACGGCTACAGCCTGATCGAGTTCGTCCGTCAGACGGTGGCCTTGCGTCAATCCCATCCCTTGCTGGGTCTGCCGAAGTTCCTGCACGGGCATCAGGACAGCGAACTGGGCGTCAAGGACATCACCTGGATCACCCCCGCCGGAACCGAGAAGAGCCCGGAGCAGTGGCAGGACCCGATGGCCCGTTGCGTCGGCATGCTGCTGGACGGCAGGGTCGCTCCCGGCCTTCAGCAGCGGACCGACAAGCCGGGCGATATCCTGATGCTGGTGGTGAACTCCTACCACGAGGACTTGCCCTTCACCGTCCCGAGCGTGCCGGGCGTGGTCGGCTGGCAGACCTTGCTGGACACGGCGCATCCGGGCAAGAAGTCTCACTTGCTCGACGCCGGCGGCAACTTCAAGGCCTCGGGTCGAAGCCTGGTGCTGCTGTCAGCCCTCCACGACGGAGCAGTCTGGACGACAGCGGAGCCGGCGCGCGAGCGCCTGTCGATGCCGGAAGTCGATCCCGTTCCCGAAGCCTCGGAAGAGCCGGCAGCGCTGGAGGCCCCCACCGGCGCCGAGGCGGCGGCCTTCGATCCCGCCGACCATGGCGACACGGTGGAAGAGGCTTCGGGCGCCGAGAAGGATGCGATGGAAGCCGAAACCGCCAGCCAGGAAGGAGAGCCTGAAGGCCAGGAAGCTGAACCGAGCGGGACGCGATGAACGGGTTCCTGGGGCCTGACGAGGAGCATTTCCGCGCTCTCGCCGACAGTGCTCCGGTGTTGATCTGGATGTCCGACCTTTCGATGGGCGGACTCTACTTCAACCGTGCCTGGTTGGACTTCACCGGCCGGTCTCCCGAAAGGGAGGCCGGCGACGGGTGGAGGGAATCGCTTCACCCGGACGACTTCGTGCCGCTGGAAGCGGCTCAGTCGGCGTTTCGCGCCCGGCAGCCTTTCCAGATCCAGTTCCGGCTGCGCCGGCACGATGGCGTCTGGCGCTGGATGCTCAACAGCGGCAAGCCGCGCTTCAGTCCGGCAGGCGAGTTCACCGGCTATACCGGAAGCTGCGTCGATATTACCGAGCGGTTCGAAGCGGAGGAGGAGGCGCGGCGGCAACTGCGGGTGATGCGGACGATCACCGACAATGCAGCGGAAAGCCTGTTCCTGATGGATGCAAGCCGCCGGATCTCCTTCGTCAACCCGGCGGCGGAGCGGATGTTCGACTGGAAGGCGGACGAACTGATCGGCGAGATCCTTCACGAAAAGCTGCATTACCAGCGTCTCGACGGCACGCCGTTCTCGATC
>DASQKT010000414.1:0-6347 GCA_035630415.1 Skermanella sp. | reverse complement strand
GGTCTGGTCGCGGTCACGGTCGCCTGGGGCGCCTTCGTCGCCGGGCTGGACGCCGGCATGATCTACAATACATGGCCGCTGATGGGCGGAAGTCTGGTGCCAGAGGACATGTGGTTCCTCGACCCCGCGGCCCTGAACTTCGTGGAGAACCACGCCGCCGTCCAGTTCACCCACCGCTGGCTGGCCATCGCCACCGGCGTCGTGGTGCTGGCCCTGTGGTGGAGGACGGTCCGCGCCGACCTCAGCCCGCGTGGCCATCTCATCGGCCACGCGACCGGCGCCATGATGGTGCTTCAGATCGCGCTCGGCATCGCGACCCTGCTGAGCGTCGTCGCGATCCCGCTGGCTGCCGCCCATCAGGCGGGCGCGCTCGCCCTGATCGCATTGCTGATCTGGCTGCGGCACGAGGTCAAGGCGGCGGGGGTCAAGGCGGTTCGCTGAACGGTAGAGTTTTGGGAAAGGTCAGGCGGAACTGGGTTCCGCCGCCGGGGCGGTCGGTGACGGTGACCGTCCCGTCATGGATCTCCATCGTCTTGGCGACGATGGCAAGCCCAAGTCCAGCACTGCCGCGCGTCCGCATGTCGCCCTGGGAGAACCGGCTGAACAGGTTCCGGCGCAGGTCCGTGTCGATGCCCGGCCCCCGGTCGCTCACCTCGATCACGGGACCCGGTCCGGCGCTCACCGTTATCGTCGACCCCATCGGCGTCGCGCGAAGCGCATTGTCCACAAGGTTGCGGACGGCGCCCGCGACGGCGTCGCGATGGCCCTGGATGACGGCGGCTCCCTCGTCCAGAAACTCGATCTCCCGTCCCCGATCCAGCACCAGCGGAGCCAGCTGCTGGACGATGCCGCGTCCGACCTCCGCCAGATCGACTTCGACCGGCGAATCCGCCGACATGCCTTCGATCTGGGCGACGCGGAGAAGCTGATCGACCAGACGGGCCATGGCCTGGATATCGCTTTTCGCGCCTTCAGCCGCCGGTCCGCCTATTTCGTCCAGATGCAGCAGCAGCACGGCCAGGGGGGTGCGCAACTCGTGCGCCACGTTGGCGGTGAACTCCCGCTGAAAGCGCAGCACCTCGTCGGCCCGGCCCAGCGCCGCGTTGACGGCCCCAACCAGCGCATAAACTTCACGCGGGAGATCGTCGCCGGCCGACAGTCGCAACCCGCCCCGCCGGGCGTCCAGGGCGGCGGCCTCCCCGGCGGCCCGCGCCAGCGGATGCAGACCGCGTCGTACCGCGTAGACGTTGACCGCCAGCAGCAGCAGGGCCAGCGGCACCATGGGAATTGCGACGTGGTCGATCACCTCGTGCAGCAGCGCCATCCAGGCGAGCCGGTCGGGGTCGGAGGCGATGGCGATGGCGACCAGCAGCCCTGGCACTATCCGGTTGAAGCGTTGGACCAAAATACGGGTCTCACCCTCCTGACTGGGGACGACCCGCCAGAACAGGTCCGGAGCAACCGTCGGGTCCGGCAGCGGCACCGTGAACAGACCGGAGTTCATGGCCGCGATCTCAGCCCCGTCGGCGTCGATGACCCGGAACGCATAGGCGCCCCGGTGATGCAGGTAACGCTCGACATGTTCCTCGGGCAATGCCAGGACCGGCTTGCCGTCGGGTCCGGCCGAAACATGATCGGCGATCCGCTCAGCCTCGTTCGCAGCGACCCTGACGCCGAGCCGCCGTCCGTCCCAGCCGTAGTGCATGGCGACCAGGATCACCTGCGCCGACATCAGCAGCCCGGCGACCAGGATCAGCCGGCGCGTGATCAGCCGCGTGACGGATGGGCGCCTGGAATGCCTTGGCGGCGGACGCCGCATCATGGCGACGCCGAGAGCCTGAGCAGATAGCCGACGCCCCGGACGGTATGGATCGACACGTCGGCCGCCGCGTCCGACAGACGCCGCCGCAGACGGGAGACATGGGCTTCCAGCGCATTGGGCGTCACTTCGTCGTCGAAGCCGTAAAGCCTCTCGTCCAGCACCGTGCGCGGGACGACCTGTCCTGAACGCCGAAGCAGCACCTCGAGCAGGTCGGTTTCCCGGCGCGGCGCGTCGATCTGGCTGCCGGCGACCGCGACCTGACGCGAAGTGGTGTCCAGCGTGACGTTGCCGGCCGCGAGCACGGTCGAGAGAGCCGCCCCCGGACGCCGCAGCACCGCGCGGCAGCGCGCCAGCAGCTCGTCCATCTCGAAGGGCTTGACCAGATAGTCGTCGGCACCGGTATCGAGCCCCGCCACCCTGTCGGTCAGGCCGCCGCGCGCGGTCACCACCAGGACGGGGACGTCCCGGCTGCGGCGGCGGAACCGCTTCAGCCAGTCCATCCCGTCGCCATCCGGCAATCCCAGGTCCAGCAGGATCAGGTCGTAGTCCACCGTATCGACGGCGGACTCCGCATCCTCCAGCCGGTCGAAGGCATCGACCGTGAAGCCGCCCCGCGCCAGCCCGCCCCGCATCAGGGCCGAAAGCCGCTCGTTGTCCTCGACCAGCAGGACCCTCATACCCGTTTCCGGCCCGTGACCATCGCCCACACCAAGTTCTCGCGGTGACGCATGCTCTCGTAGAGGGCGGCGCCCGCATGGATCAATGCCAGCCACAGTATCGCCTCGGCCGTGCCTTCGTGAAGCTCCTCGACCCACTCGACGCCCCAGAAGGCGTCCAGCGTCGCCATCCAGCCGGTGACGCTGACGGCGGCGAGCAATGCCATCAGCGCCAGCATCATGACGGCGGCGGCGGGATTGTGGCCGATCTGCCGGGGTTCCCGCCCCCGCGCCGCCAGGGCGAGGTATTCGCCCAGCCGGCGCGGTCCCGGCACGAAGTCGCTGAACCGGGCATGGCGGGTGCCGACGAAGCCCCAGACGATGCGGACCGCCAGCACGGCCGCCACGGCGTAGCCGATGACTTCGTGCGCCCGTCCGCCATCCTCGACGATGAAGAGGTTGGCAAGGCATCCCGCCACCACCGTCCAGTGGAAGATGCGGACGACCGGGTCCCAGACCGTGACGGAGTTTTCGCCGGCGCTCACGGTCAGCCCCCGATTTCCGATTTGACGATCGAGGCATCGACCGGGTTGAAGTAGACCTCAGCCTTCTTGCCGTCCTTGTCGTGGCCGTAGATCTCGTAGCAGTTGCCGCTGGTGGTCTTGAAGGTGCGGATATCCTTGAAGCCCATCTCGGCGATCTTCTGCTTCATCGCCTCTTCGGAAAGCCACTTGTCCTTGGCCTCGCCGGTGCATTTCGGCCCGGCCAGCGCCGGCCCCGCCGCCAGGGAAAGCGCCAGGGAAGCGGTCAGGAGGAGCGTGTTGCGGTTCATGTCGTTAGCCTCGTGTCTGGCAGGCCGTCCGGCCCGCCGTGGTTGTTTCACGAGCGGGACATTGAGCCTCCGACCTGACGGCCTGCTGACAGGGCCGCTGGAATTCGCAGGCTCAGGAGCGGTTGACCGCGACGGCTTCGGGCCGGAAGAACAGGCCGAGTTGCAGGCTCTCGGCGATGCGGTTGGCGCGTTCCAGGAAGCGGGATGCCGGGTCCGGCTCGAACATCTCCGTGACTGTCCCCTCGAACAGGCTCAGCCAGCGGGAAAACAGTTCGGGCCGCAGGCCGGGCATTTTCATATGCGCCTGCATCGGACTGCCGTGATAGGTGCCGGTCTTCAGCATGACGGAGGACCAGAACCGGTACATGGTGGTCAGGTGCCTGTCCCAGTGACCGGCCACGATCCCTTCGAACACCGGCCCAAGTTCCGCGTCCTCGCGGATGCGGTCATAGAAACGGTCCACCAGAGTGACGATATTGTCATCCGTGACGCTGTCGAACTTCATCTCACATCCCACGTTTCCAAAGGCCACGTTTCCAAAGACTGGATCGCCAGTCTCGCACGCCACCGATAACATGTGCAAGTGATGCATCTTTCCCTGTGTCACTTGGCCGCTGCCGAAGGAAGGGGATGAGCCGATGACCGGGATCGACCTGGACCGCTGCAAAGCGCTGGACGCGGCCGACCCTCTCGCCCCGTTCCGGGAACGGTTCGCGCTGCCGGAAGGCGTGATCTACCTGGACGGCAACTCGCTGGGAGCGCTGCCCAAGGCGGCACCCGGCCGGGTGGCGCAGGTCGTGAGGGAGGAATGGGGCCAAAGCCTGATCCGGGGCTGGACCATGCACCACTGGATCGACCTGCCGCGCCGCGTCGGCGACAAGATCGGCCGGCTGATCGGTGCGGCGCCGGGCGAAGTGCTGGCTGCCGACTCGACCTCCGTCAACCTGTACAAGCTGATGGCGGCAGCGCTCCGGCTGAAGCCGGACCGCCGGGTGATCCTGTCGGAGCGCTCCAACTTCCCGACCGACCTCTACATCGCCGAAGGGCTGATCGAGCTGACCGGCAGCCGGCACGAGTTGCGGCTGGTGGATGGAGCCGAAATCGCAGATGCCATCGACGGCGATACCGCCCTGGTTTCCGTGACCCACGTCAACTACCGGACCGGGGCCATGCACGACATGGCGGACGTTACCGCACGGGCTCAGCAAGCGGGAGCGCTCGTCCTGTGGGATCTGGCGCACAGCGCCGGGGCCGTTCCGGTGGACCTTAACGGCTGCGGCGCCGATTTCGCGGTCGGCTGCGGCTACAAGTATCTCAACGGCGGACCGGGAGCCCCCGCCTTCCTGTTCGCGGCGCATCGCCACCACGCCGGCCTCCTCCCCGTCCTGTCCGGCTGGATGGGACACGCGGCGCCCTTCGCGTTCGAACCCGGCTACCGCCCGGCGGACGGCCTGGAGCGCATGCTGGCCGGCACGCCCGCCGTGATCGGCCTTGCGGCATTGGAGGCCGGAGTGGACCTGATGCTGGAGGCTGATGGCGCTACCCTTCGGTCGAAGTCCCTGGCCCTTGGCCGCCTGTTCGTCTGTCTGGTGGAGCAGAGATGCGGCCGCCACGGCTTCCAGCTGGCCTCGCCGACCGACGAATCTTCGCGCGGCAGCCAGATCTGCTTCGCCCATGAGCACGGCTACCCGATCATGCAGGCCCTGATCGCGCGCGGCGTGATAGGGGATTTCCGGACACCGGACATCCTGCGCTTCGGCTTCGCGCCGCTCTATGTCCGCCATGCCGATATTTGGCACGCGGTAGACCACCTGAGCGCCGTCATGGACTCGGGCGAATGGGACAGGCCGGAGTTCCACGCGCGGGCATCGGTCACCTGAACAAGGGAGCAGGCTCGACAATGGCGAAGACATCGGACGACGAGGCGGCAGACGAAGAGACGGCAGGCGCACATACCGACTTCACGGCATCGATGAGCTATGGCGATTACCTGAAGCTCGACCCCCTGCTGGCCTGCCAGCAGCCGGTTTCCGACCAGCATGACGAGATGCTGTTCATCGTGATCCATCAGGCGACCGAGCTTTGGCTGAAACTGGCGATCCACGAACTGAAGGCCACCATATCAGGGCTGGAACACGACGACCTTCAGCCCGCGTTCAAGAATCTCGCCCGCGTCTCCCGCATCCAGAGCCAGTTGATCCAGTCCTGGGACATCCTGTCCACCCTGACGCCAGCCGATTACCTGAAGTTCCGCGACAAGCTCGGCCAGTCCTCCGGCTTCCAGTCGCACCAGTACCGGATGATGGAGTTCCTGCTGGGAAACAAGCGGGCCGCGATGCTGGCCCCCCACCGCCACCGCCCGGACCTGCATGCAGCCCTGACGGAGGCGCTGGAAGGTCCCAGCCTGTACGACGCGACGATACGGCTGCTGGCCCGGCGCGGCTTCCCGATAGCGCCCGAAGTGCTGGAACGCGACCTTGCGACGCCCCACCGCAGCCATCCGAGCGTGCTGGCCGCCTGGGCTGAGATCTACCGGAACACCGCCGGGCACTGGGACTTGTACCAGTTGGCCGAGGAACTGGTGGACCTGGAAGACTGGTTCCAGCAATGGCGTTTCCGCCACATGACCACGGTCAAGCGCATCATCGGCTTCAAGCGCGGGACCGGCGGCACCGCCGGCGTCGGCTACCTGCGCCACGCGCTCGACACGACCTTCTTCCCCGAACTATGGGAGGTCCGCACCGAGCTTTCCTGACGGACATTCGCACGCCCGTCAATCCAGTTGGACGTTCACCCCAAAGCCGATGTATTCGAGCTTCCTCGAGTAGAACTGACCGTTCGGATTGGAGCCGTTATAGTACTCCGCCATCAGCCGGATACGCCGGGGATTGAGGAAGGTGCTTTCCAACTGGACGCCGGCCCGGAGCGACAGGTCCATGTCCCAGTCGGACTCCTCCCTGAACTTCAGGTCGGCAGCCGCGATCGGGCGAAGGCGGCCGCCGGCGAAGGTGTCGCTGCTCTCGTATTCCAGCCCGGC
>DASQKT010000413.1:0-10679 GCA_035630415.1 Skermanella sp. | reverse complement strand
ATGCGGATCTGCTGCTCCTTGCCGGTGCCCTTGTCCTTGGCAGAGACGTTGACGATGCCGTTGGCGTCGATGTCGAAGGTGACCTCGATCTGCGGCACGCCGCGCGGAGCGGACGGGATGCCGACCAGATCGAATTGACCGAGCAGCTTGTTGTCGGCCGCCATCTCGCGCTCGCCCTGGAAGACCCGGATCGTCACGGCGCTCTGGTTGTCCTCGGCGGTCGAGAAGGTCTGGCTCTTCTTGGTCGGGATCGTGGTGTTGCGGTCGATCAGGCGGGTGAACACGCCACCCAGCGTCTCGATACCGAGCGACAGCGGGGTCACGACGAGCAGCAGCACGTCCTTGACGTCGCCCTTCAGCACGCCGCCCTGGATCGCGGCGCCGATCGCCACGACTTCGTCCGGGTTGACGCCGCGGTGCGGCTCACGGCCGAAGAACTGCTTCACGACTTCCATGATCTTGGGCATGCGGGTCATGCCGCCGACCAGGATCACTTCGTCGATCTCGCTAGCCTTCAGGCCGGCATCCTTGAGCGCCGCCTTGCAGGGCTCGATCGTGCGCTGAACCAGATCATCCACCAGGGCTTCCAGCTTGGCGCGGGTCAGCTTGATGTTCAGGTGCTTCGGACCGGACTGGTCGGCGGTGATGAACGGCAGGTTCACTTCCGTCTGCATGCCGGCCGACAGCTCGATCTTGGCCTTCTCGGCGGCTTCCTTCAGGCGCTGGAGCGCCAGACGGTCGCTGCGCAGGTCGACGCCCTGCTCCTTGCGGAACTCGTCGGCGAGATAATCGATGATCTTGGCGTCGAAGTCCTCGCCACCCAGGAAGGTGTCGCCGTTGGTCGACTTCACCTCGAACACGCCGTCGCCGATCTCAAGCACCGACACGTCGAAAGTGCCGCCGCCGAGGTCGTAGACCGCGATGGTGCCGGCGCCCTTCTTTTCCATGCCGTAAGCGAGGGCGGCGGCCGTCGGCTCGTTGATGATGCGGAGCACTTCGAGGCCCGCGATCTTGCCGGCATCCTTGGTCGCCTGGCGCTGGCTGTCGTTGAAGTACGCCGGGACCGTGATGACGGCCTGGGTGACCTTCTCACCCAGATAGTTCTCGGCGGTTTCCTTCATCTTCTGAAGGATGAAGGCGCTGATCTGGCTGGGGCTGTACTTCTTGCCGTGGCTCTCGACCCACGCATCGCCGTTGTCGCCGCCGACGATCTTGTAGGCGACGAGGCCCTTGTCCTTCTGGGTCAGCGGATCGTCGTAGCGGCGGCCGATCAGGCGCTTGATCGCGAACAGGGTGTTGTCGGGATTGGTCACAGCCTGACGCTTCGCCGGCTGACCGACCAGCCGCTCACCGCCCTGGGTGAAAGCGACCATCGACGGAGTGGTACGCGTGCCTTCGGTGTTCTCGATGACCTTGGCACTGCCGCCTTCCATCACGGCCACGCACGAGTTCGTGGTGCCCAGGTCGATACCAATCACTTTGCTCATCATTCAGCCTCTTTGTTACGGCAGACCAGCAGCGGCCCGGTACTTCGGCACCGCCACGGCCCCCTCTGGTCTAAGGTCTGGGGGTTTATGGAACGGTGTTGGGGGTTTCGGAGAATTTACGTCTGAGCGGAGATATAGGCAGGTGCGTGATAGGCTGCAACCGCCGCATCCTGCCTCATTTGCACAGAATTTGCCGGAAACGGGGTTCTTCTCGCGCCAATGCGCTCGCAGCCGGGAGGGGCGCGACCGGCTGACGCAGGGTAAGGAGCGGGTCCGGTCACCGGCTTGTTGCCGACGCGCGAAAGACGCAGAGCCGGTTAACACGCCCAAGCGCAAATTTCCCGCGATCCCGGCAGATCCCGTGCCTCAAGGCCGGGACAGCGGCTTCTTATTTGCATCTTTGGTGGGATGTACCACTATCAGTCACTATCAACGGGAAGAAGAACTGCATTACTGAACAGTAACAATATCGCATACATCCGAATTTTTGCCCGAAGTTAATTATTCATTAAAGTAATACCGTGCAGGTTCAACAGTCGATTCAATTGACAGTTGCCATGAATTTTTGGTTCCGTGAAAATAATCCATGCCCTAATCCCAAAGGGCTATGTTATATGTTTGGCGTGTAAGGCGAACGTCAGGTGTTCGGGAGGCACCGCTTACGCCGCGCGGATTTTTATGGGGTCTATTTTTCAGAGGTAGCTTCACCATGACCGACAGACGTCGCGATCTGGCCCTCGCGATAAAATCCTGCCTTGACAGCCTGGCCGACGATGCCGCGAACAACGATCTGGCCGATCTCGCCCATTTCGTCGGATTGGCGTCGCTCGCCGCCGAGGAAGCGGCGCAGGCGGCCGATCCACGCTCCACCATGTTGGCGGCGCTGATGACGGGCGAAGCCGGTCACTGCTGAGACCGGCATTCATTCAGCCCTGGCCGATATTCAGCCTTGGCCTAATCCGGCTGCTCTTATTTCAGAATCCAGCATTCCCACGATGGCGGCGAAATCATCGTCGCCATCGTTCTCTTCCGCCATGGCGAAGCTGAAGACGGCGATCGTGACCGTTTCCGCCATCGCCTTGCCGCGCATCCAGAGATAGATCACAAGCTTTTTATCATCGGCCACGGTGCGGGCGCTGTAGCTGGCGATCAGGCTGCCGTCGTCGAGCTGGTCGATGACCCGGTCGCTGCCGCGCGGATCGTCGGGACGCACGAAGTTTTCCGCCGTCTGGCGCAGGATGACGCGGGTCGCGGCGGCCAGATCGCCATCGCCGGGCGGACCGCCGTGGCGCAGCACTTCACTGGTGACCCGCAGCGTCCCGCCGCCTTCCCGCGGCGGCAGGAAGACGCCGATGCCGGCTTCCTGCCCTTCCAGCCAGTCGGCGGGCAGGCGGAACCGCACCCGTTTTTCGAAGAGGATGCATTTGAAGGGCGTCGAAGCTGGATCGGCCATGTTGGAGTCCGGGTTGGCGATGCGCCGGCCCTTGTGGCCGGAAATCGCCGCGAGCTTACCGCAGTTACGGGATCTGACGCGTGATCATTTCCGCGAGCTACAAGACGGACATTCCCGCCTTCTACGGCCGCTGGTTCCTCAACCGGCTGGAAGCCGGCTATTGCCTGATGGTCAACCCCTATGGCGGGCGGACCCATCGGATCGACCTGTCCGCCGAAGCCGTGGACGGTTTCGTCTTCTGGACCCGCAACGCGGCCCCGTTCGGCGACGCGCTGGAAGCGGTCGCCGCGCGCGGCACCCCGTTCATGATCCAGATGACGGTGACGGGTTATCCGCGAGCGCTGGAATCCAACGTGCTGGAGACGGCCCGCGCGGTGGACCAGATCCGGGCGCTGGCGCGGCGCTGGGGTCCGCGCGCGGTGGTCTGGCGCTACGATCCCGTCGTGCTGTCGTCGCTGACCGACGAGCGCTGGCACCTCGCCAACTTCGCCAAAACAGCCGAAACGCTGAAGGGATCGACCGACGAGGTGGTGCTGTCCTTCCTCCAGCCCTACCGGAAGACGGAACGCAACCTGGGTTCGGCGGCGTCGCTCCACGGCTTCGACTGGCGCGATCCGCCGGTGGACGAGAAGCGGGAGCTGCTGACCGCTTTGGCGGCCATCGCCGCCGATGCCGGGATGACGCCGACCCTCTGCACCCAGCCGCACCTGCTGGACGTGCCAGGCGTGTCCGCCGCCCGCTGCATCGACAGGGAACGCCTGAGCGACATCGCCGGAAGCCCCGTCGCCGGGCGGCGCAAGGGCAACCGTCCGGGCTGCGACTGCGCCGAAAGCCGCGACATCGGCGACTACGACACCTGCACCCAGGGCTGCGCCTATTGCTACGCGGTCAATTCCCGCACCGTGGCACAGCGCCGGCTGAAGGCGCACGACCCGGAAGGAGAGATGCTGCGGCCGGGCATCTTGAAACCAGCTATGCCGGTTTCTGGACGATGACGCCGTACCAGCCCAATCCTGGATAGGTCTCGTACCCAGGGGTCCGCGCGAAGCCGATCGCTTCGCCGGCGGCGGTGATCCGGCTGCCGGCCGCCTCGCCCTTGGCCGAGAGTTCGACGGTTTCCGACATGATCCCCCTGCCGTCGGATGCCGCGATCACCCTGCCCCGTGCATCGACCAGCAGGCAGCGGGTGCGGGCGGCCTCGTCGCCGGCCAGCCGGATGCCGGAGACGACGGCTTTCGCCTGCGGCTCCCAATCGAAGAAGATTCCGAGGACGCCGGCCGGCTTGCCGTTCGCCTCGCCGCCCTCGCGGATCGCGGTGGCGTATGTCGCGACCTGCGCATGGCCCAGGAGGGGATTGGTGGCGATGTCGCAGGCGACGTAGTCGTCGCCGCTCCGGGTCGCCATGCCCCGGCGGAACCATTCCTCGCCCGACACGTCCGATCCGAGGACGCCGGGGTAGCGGTCCGGCCTGCCGCTGGCGACGACCCGGCCGGAGGCGTCCGCTACCCAAAGGTCGAGATAGACCGTGTAGCTGCGCAGGATGACGCCGAGTCGCTGGCTGGCATGGGCGGGATCGGCGGCGGCATCGACGACGGCGCTGTCGGTCGCCCACCAGCGCACGTCGCAGCTTCGCTCATAGAGGTTGCGGTCGATGATGTCGATCGCGTTCAGAGCCAGATCGATAAGCCGCTGGCCCCGGATGCCGTCAAGGATGTCGCGCCCCAGTTCGGACAGTTCGGCGACGCTGCCGGACAGTTCGCGCGACATCTCGGCGGAGATCTGGTTGATCTGGCCGGAGATCTCCTTGACCTCGTTGGCGACGACGGCGAAGCCGCGGCCGGCATCGCCGGCCCGCGCCGCCTCGATCAGGGCATTCAACGCCAGGGTCCGCATCTGACCCGTGATGGTGTTGATGTCCCTGATCTTGCTATCGACGACCGAGGAAACTTTCCCGGTCAATTCGATGATCTGTTCCGGCCTGCTCACCTCGACCACCTTTCGCGGTAATTTTCTGAAAAAATTAGCCACGATTCGTTAACAGAAGTTATGAGTCGTGCAGTCGTATGCCTAAAGTTTTCCTATCGGGGCTTCAGGCAGAACGGACTTCCCGCAGGAAATCGTCGACCTGCTGGTCGAGCGAACGGGCCTGGACGCTGAGGCGGTCGGATGCCTCCAGCACGCCGCTCGCCGCATCGCCAGTCCGCGCCGCCATGCCGGTGACGCGGTCCACGCTGTCGGAGACGCGGCTGGTGCCGGTGGACGCTTCCGACAGGTTGCGCGCGATCTCGGTGGTGGCGGCCCGCTGCTCTTCCACGGCGGCGGCGATGGTCGAGTTGATCTCGTCGATCCGCCGGATGACGGTGCCGATCGCCTGGATGCGGCCGACGGCGTCGCCGGTCACCGACTGGACCTCGCCGATCTGGCGGGCGATCTCGTCGGTCGCTTCCGCCGTCTGATGGGCGAGCTGCTTGACCTCGTCCGCCACGACGGCGAAACCCTTGCCCGCCTCGCCGGCACGTGCGGCCTCGATCGTGGCGTTCAGCGCCAGCAGGTTGGTCTGCGACGCGATGGAGGAGATCAGCTTGACGACATCGCCGATGCGAAGCGCCGTCTGATCCAGCGTCTTCATGGTGTCGTCGGTCGCCTGGGCGTTCTCGACCGCCTCGCCGGTAATTTCCGCCGACATCACGGCCTGCCGGCCGATCTCGGTGATGGACAGCGAAAGCTCGTGGGCGGCTGCCGCCGCGTCCTCGACGTTGCCCGAAGCCTGACCGGCTGCCGACAGCGCCTGTCCCGCAAGATCGCTGCTGTCCCGCGCCGAGGCCGCCATGTCGGCCGCCGTCCGCTGCATCTGGCTGGCGGCGCCGGATACCTGATCGACGGCGCCCTTGACCCGGCTCTCGAACCGGGACGCGAGGTCGAGCAGCATCGCGCGCCGGTCCTCCGCCGCCCGGATGCGTTCCGCCTCGGTCCGGCGGTCGGCCTCCCTGACCGCCAGCGCATGATCGCGGAAGACGATGAGCGTCGCCGCCATCTCGGCGATCTCGTCCCGCCCGCCCGTCGGGATCGCGACGGTGAGGTCGCCGCCGGCGATCGACGCCATGCTGGTGCGTAGCGCCAGCAGGCGATGCACGACGTTGCGCCCGATATAGAGCCATATGACCAGCGCCGAGAGAACGATGCTGAAGGCTCCGACGCCGATCAGCAGTGCCGTGCCCCGGTCGAGCAGCAGCGTCGTGGCGCCGGCCGCCCTGTCGACATTGATCTCCTGCCGCTGAACGACTCCTTCCACGAGGCCTGCAAGGCGCTCCGAAAGGTCACGATTGCCGTCCACGAGGCTGTGGAAGCGTTCGAGGATTTCCAGCTCCTTCGCGCGGCCTTCCAGCATGTTGCCGGGATCGATTGCAACCCGTTGCAGCACGCCGAGCGGGCCGCTCACCATCTCGGCGACCTTCTCCGGCAACTGGCCCCGCGCCATGTCGAGACTGACCAGCCTGCCTTGCAGGTTCGTCTGCACCACCATCAGCCGGTCGGAGTCGGTGGAATAGACGGCTTCCAGGAGCTGGTTGCGCACGGCGCCGGCGTCGGCGCTCATCCCGGCCATGGCGCTTCGGCCTGCCGTCGCCTCGACGATCTGCCGCCCGGCCTCGCGCAGTTGTTCCGTCCCGGCATCCGGGTCCGAGAGGATGGCATGGGCCTGTTCGAGCTGCGCATTGTAGAGCGACATCAGCGGCGCCAGCACCTTTTCGATCCGCGCGTGGGCAGCGATCAGGTCAGGCACCATGGCTTCGCGCGCGGTCGTGAGGCTGACGCGCTGCGCCATCACGCTGTCCAGTTCGCTCAGGTTGCGGAGCAGCGCCGAGGACGCCTCACCCAGCGCCGGTCCGTCCTCCGTCCCGTCTGCGGCCGTGACTTGCCGCAGTTCCGCCAAGCTATCCTCGAAGCTCCGCTGTCCCGCCACGAGGCGGTCCGAAACCTCGCGGTGGCCGGCTTCGTCCTTTGCCGCTTCCAGGGCCGGCGCCAGCGCCACCAGACGTTCGGCATGCTGGGCGACCCGCATGGCGCGGTTCATGGCGGGCAGCGACTGGCCGGTGATCGTGACGAGCGTCGTCTCGACATTGCCGTAGCCATTGATCGCCACGGCGGCGGCCATCAGGGTGCCCGACAGGACTGCACCGATGGCCAGCAGCATCCGGCCCCTCAATCCGAGCGAAAATCGGGCACCAGTCTTCCGGTGCGGTGAAGCGGGCTGCACTTCTGCCGACATCTCATCCCTCTGCTAACGAAATTTCTTAGAATTGATCAGATTTTATCGAGAACAGGATCATGGAACACAAATGTAACTGTTTATTTAAGTGATCTGATAAGGACGCTATACTTTAGTCGTTTTTAACTTGGTCATTTGTTGGATACTTGCTTTGTTAACTTGATCAAGCATCATATGTCTTTAGTTACAAGGTATTTTAGGAAATGCTGTGGCGAATGCGATTTTTGGCCGTGTTGGATTGCCGCAGAGGCTCAAACCTTTGCGGACAAGCGGCCCCTGGGGTAAATGTCTCTTGTATGGGAAGGAAGACGGACCATCCGTTGAACCAACTAAATAACCAGAACGGATCAACTCCATGTTCGACATATCGGGCCGTCACGCGCTGGTGACCGGCGGCACCAGCGGCATCGGCGCCGCGATCGCGGCGGCTCTGGCGGAAGCCGGCTGCCAAGTCACCGCCGCCGGCCTGCCTCCCGCCGAGGGAGCCGGCGGCCCGCCCGCCGGTGTCACGATCGCCGGGCTGGATGTGACCGATGCCGCCTCGATCGACCGTCTGGCCGGTGGCCTGGACCGTCTCGATATCCTGGTCAATGCCGCCGGCATCATCCGGCGGAGCGGCGAATACGATCTTGAGACCTTTGCGCAGGTGGTGGACGTCAACCTGACCGGCACGATGCGCCTCTGCTCCGCCTGCCGTCCGCTGCTGGCGGAAAGTGGTGGAGCCATCGTCAACGTGGCCTCGATGCTGAGCTTCTTCGGCGCCGGCCTCGCCCCTGCCTATAGCGCCAGCAAGGGTGGAATCGCGCAGCTTACCAAGAGCCTCGCAATCGCGTGGGCGGCCGAGGGCATCCGGGTCAATGCCATAGCACCGGGCTGGATCGCGACGCCGCTGACCCAGGCGCTCCAGGACGATCCCGCCCGGTCGGAAGCGATCCTCAGCCGCACCCCGATGAAGCGCTGGGGCACACCCGGCGACCTTGCCGGCTCGGTGATCTTCCTGTGCTCCCCCGCCGCAGCCTTCGTCACCGGCGTCGTCCTGCCGGTGGACGGCGGCTACCTGATCTCCTGAAGTTCCCTAGACCGGCTTTTCAAGCCTGGAGGATACGACCATGGACAAGACCCCCGAAGCTCCGGAACGGTCGCTCGACCAGAGCAAGATGCCCTACCAGCTTCCCTTCCCGCCCGAAGCCGCGACGGAGATCGTCGTGCCTTCGGCCCTGCCGGAGGATGAGCGCGTCTGGGTGCCGCAGATGGAAAACGTCTGGTTCCGCCCGCTATGCCTGCACACCGGCCAGGGATATTGGATCAACCTGCTGCGGGTCCGGAAGTCCGGCGTGCTGAGCCGCCACCGCCACCCCGCTCCCGTCCACGGCTTCGTGCTGCGCGGCCGCTGGCACTATCTGGAGCACGACTGGGTCGCGAACGAGGGCGGCTACGTCTTCGAGCCGCCGGGCGAGACGCATACGCTGGTGGTACCCGACGACGTGCCGGAGATGATCACCCTGTTCCACATCACCGGCTGCATGATCTACGTCGACCCCTGGGGTAAGCAGACCGGCTACGAAGACGTCTTCACCAAGATCGACATGTGCCGCAGGCACTACGCGCAGAACGGTCTGGGCGGCGACTTCGTGGATCAGTTCGTGCGGTGATTTCCCGTATCGGCCATCGTGCCGCAGGTGGATGCATACTGCAGAGTGATATCAGGGCGGGCAACGCATCCATCGCAGCTGGGTCCCGCACATTGAAATACGACATCACACTGAAGACCCTGTTGATGGACGGGGTGCCGGCCCTGCTCACGCAACTGGCGGGTACCTCGGCCGTCCGGTTCAAACCGGCGGAATACCCCGTCACCATCAGCCGCCACGTCGATCTGGTCGGCAGGATCGACGGTGAGGGCAAACCGCTCTTGCATACCGAGGTTCAATCGTTCAACGATCCTCGGATTGCGGGACGCATGCTGGGCTACTACTGGGTACTCATCGAGGACGACCCCAATGTCGAGGTCATCCAGACCGTACTTTATGTCGGCTCCGAACCGATGCGCATGCCGGAAGGCTTGTCCCGTCCCGGCCTGACGCTGAAATACAGGGTCATCGACGCCCGCACGCTTGATCCGACGCCGCTGCTGGCGAGCGACTCCGTTGCCGACGTGGTTGCTTCTTTCTTCTGCCGCGCCGACAATATGGAAGAGCGTATCCGTGAGATAATCGAACGGCTGCGGGTTGTGTGCGCTGGCGACGAACCTGCACTGGGCGAGGCGCTTTCGCGTCTGGTACTGCTTGGCGACCTTCGGCGCGCCGGGACGATCATAGAGAAGGAGATCAGGGACATGCCTATTCAGGTCAACATCGAAGAAAACCCGATCCTGCTCCGCCTCTACACCCGTGGCCTCAACGAGGGCAAAGCCGAGGGTAAAGCGGAAGGAAAGGCGGAAATGCTGATGCGTCAGATGCGCCATCGCTACGGCGTGCTGCCGGAGTCTGCGGTAGCGACTATCCATGAGGCTCAACCGGCCGACCTCGACCTTTGGGCCGACGCGATCTTCGAAGCCGAGAGCCTTGACGGTCTGCTTTCTCGCCGGGCCGGTGCCTGAGCATAAGCTTGATCGTTAGTCGAACCATTCTCCATCACCGAATGCCCAAAACAGTTCCGGCGGCAGGGTTGCCCCTGCCGCCGGCTTTCCAGTCCCACATACGGCTGACGCCGCGATCAGGCCGACGTATCGACCCGGCTGGTGGCCGGTGCTTCGTCGGCGCCGCGCTTGGCGGCTCCGACCATGGCTTCGCGCAGCAGGCGGCCGTGGATCGTGTAGCCGTCCTGGAGGACCTGGACGATGGTGCCGCCGGGCTTGCCGGTGTTCTCGACCTCGAAAACGACCTGATGGAAGTTCGGGTCGAACGGCTCGCCGAGCGCTTCCATCTTCTTGATGCCGCCCCGGTCGAAGGCGGCGAGAAGCTGGCGTTCCGTCGCTTCGATGCCGACCAGCAGGTTCTTCAGCGCTTCGTCCTGCTCGCGCTGCTCAGGCGTCACGGCATCGACCGCGCGGCGCAGGTTGTCGGCAACCGACACCAAATCCTTGGCGAAGCTGCTGACGGCGTATTTGGCGGTATCCTCCCGCTCGCGCTGGGCGCGGCGGCGGATGTTCTCGGTCTCGGCCAGGGTGCGGAGAAGCTGGTCCTTCAGGCTGGCGACTTCGGCTTCCAGGGCCGCGACCTTCTCGCCGGCCGAACCTTCGCCCTGCTCGGCCGCCGTCTCGGCGGATGCCGCCGTGTTATCGGTGGCGTCGGCGGCGGTGTGGCCCTTCCCGTCCTGAGCGGTACCCTGGGGCGCCGTATCGGTTTCGGCCTCGATGGGCTTCTTATGAGGTTCGTTCATGGCAAGTACTCGGTCCGTAGATCAGGTCTGATGAATGAAAAGGATGATCGGAGTCAGCCGAGCAGGCGTCCGATCACCTTGGCGGTATAAT
>DASQKT010000412.1:0-8861 GCA_035630415.1 Skermanella sp. | reverse complement strand
CGGCGACATGGTCGCCCGCTACAAGCGGGCGCGCGGCTTCAACGTGCTGCATCCGATGGGCTGGGACGCCTTCGGCCTGCCGGCGGAAAACGCCGCCATCGCCAACAAGGTCCATCCCGCCGACTGGACCTATCAGAACATTGCGACCATGCGCGACCAGCTGAAGACGCTGGGTCTGGCTTATGACTGGACGCGCGAGATCGCGACCTGCGCGCCGGAATACTACCGGCACGAACAGAAGATCTTCCTGGATTTCCTCAAGGCCGGTCTGGCCTACCGCAAGGAAAGCTGGGTCAACTGGGACCCGGTCGAGAACACCGTGCTCGCCAACGAGCAGGTAATCGACGGGCGCGGCTGGCGTTCCGGCGCTCCGGTCGAAAAGCGGAAGCTGAACCAGTGGGTGCTGAAGATCACCCACTATGCCGACGAGCTGCTGGACGCGCTGACCAAGCTCGACCGCTGGCCGGACAAGGTCCGGACCATGCAGGACAAGTGGATCGGCAAGTCGTCCGGCCTGCGCTTCACCTTCGACCTGGAAAACGACTCCGACAAGATCGAGGTCTTCACGACCCGGCCCGACACGCTGTTCGGCGCCAGCTTCGTCGCGGTCTCGCCCAACCATCCGCTGGCGGTGCGTCTGGCTGCCGGCAACCCCGATCTGACCGGCTTCATCGTTGAGTGCAACAGCATCGGCACCAGCGAAGCGGCGATCGAGACGGCGGAAAAGCTGGGCTTCGACACCGGGCTGAAGGCTATCCATCCGTTCGACGAAACCCGCACGCTCCCGGTCTACGTCGCCAACTTCGTGCTGATGGAATACGGTACGGGCGCCATCTTCGGCTGCCCGGCGCACGACCAGCGCGACCTGGACTTCGCCAACAAGTACCATCTGCCGGTTCTGCCCGTGGTGGTGCCGGAAGGGACCGACCCCGCGAGCTTTGCGGTCGGGAATGAGGCCTATACTGGCCCCGGCTTGCTGCGGAATTCCGGCTTTCTCGACGGGCTGGACGTCGAGTCGGCCAAGCGGGAGGCCATTGGCCGGATCGAAGCTGCCGGCAAGGGCGAGGGCACGACCATCTACCGCCTGCGCGACTGGGGCGTCAGCCGCCAGCGCTACTGGGGCTGCCCGATCCCGGTGATCCACTGCGAAGCCTGCGGCATCGTGCCGGTCCCGGAACAGGATCTGCCGGTCGAACTGCCGACCGATGTCAGCTTCGATCAGCCGGGCAACCCGCTGGACCATCACCCCACCTGGAAGCACGTGGCCTGCCCGACCTGCGGCGGCGAGGCCCGGCGGGAAACCGACACGTTCGACACCTTCTTCGAAAGCTCCTGGTACTTCGCCCGTTTCTGCTCCCCGCACGAGACGAAGACCGCGTTCGACCGCAGTGCTGCGGACTACTGGCTGCCGGTGGACCAGTATATCGGCGGCGTCGAGCATGCCGTCCTCCACCTGCTGTACTCGCGCTTCTTCACCCGTGCCCTCAAGGACTGCGGCTATCTCAGCGTGGCCGAGCCGTTCGAGGGTCTGATGACCCAGGGCATGGTGACTCACGCGACCTACAAGGATTCCAAGGGCCAGTGGCTCTACCCGGAAGAGGTCGTGCAGCGTGACGGCGTGCCTGTCCGGATAGACGGCGGCGAGCCGGTCGAGATCGGCCGGCTGGAGAAGATGAGCAAGTCGAAGAAGAACGTCGTCGGGCTCGAGCACATCATCGACACCTACGGCGCCGATACCATGCGGCTGCTGTTGCTGTCCGACAGCCCGCCGGAACGCGATCTGGAATGGACCGAGTCGGGTATCGACGGCGCTTGGCGCTACGTCGCCCGCGTCTGGCGCCTGATCACCGAACCCGCCGTGGAACTTGCCCCGGCTGGCAGCCCGCAGCCGGCGGAGATCTCCAGCAAGGGTCAGGGGGTCCGTAAGATCGTCCACAAGACGATCGACGGCTTCGGCGACGATGTCGAGAAATTCCGGTTCAACAAGGCGGTCGCCCGCGTCCGCGAGTTGACCAACGCGCTGGCGGAACTGGACGGCAAGGGCGCCGGCGAGGGCTGGGTGCTGCGCGAAGGCTACGAGACGCTGGTCAAGCTGATCGGCCCGATGATGCCCCACCTGGGCGAGGAACTGTGGCAGGGCCTCGGTCATACCGAACTGCTGACCGAGTCGCCCTGGCCGGAAGCCGATCCGGCACTGGTCGTCGATGAGAGCGTCATCGTGGCCGTCCAGGTCAATGGCAAGCTCCGTGCCCAGCTTCCGCTGCCGCGCGATGCCGCCAAGGAGATTGCGGAAGAAGCGGCGTTGAACGACGCCAACGTCCAGCGCGCCATGGAAGGCAAACCGGTCCGCAAGCTGATCTACGTGCCGAACCGGATCGTCAACGTGGTTGTCTAGGATTGCTATAGAGGGAATGCCGTGAAGATTGCGGCTGGCCGCATCGAAGGTTTTCTACGCCGCCCGGACCCCTCGGTCCGGGCGGTGCTGTTCTATGGTCCCGACGGCGGTCTGGTGCGCGAGCGTGCCGACACGATGGCGCGCGGCATCTGCCCGGACCAGCACGATCCGTTCCGGGTCGTCGATATCCTCGGCTCCGCGATAGCCAAGGACCCGGCGCGGCTGGCCGACGAAGTGGCCTCGATGGCGCTGACCGGCGGCCGCCGCGTGATCCGCATCCGCGACGCCGACGACGGCGTCACCAACTCCTTCACGGCGCTGTTCCAGTCGATGCCCGGCGGCGACAGCATGGTGGTGGTCGAAGCCGGCGACTTGCCCAAGACCTCGAAGCTCCGCGCCCTGTTCGAGAATTCCGATTACGGGGCGCCGATTCCCTGCTACGTCGAGGATGAAGCGGCGCTGGCAGACACCATCGCGTCGATGCTGGCGGGGCACAAGCTGACCGTCAGCGCCGACGCCCGCGACTTCCTGGCCGGCAATCTCGTCGGCGACCGGATGGTCGCGCGCGGCGAGATCGAGAAGCTGGTGACCTATATGGGCGGCCCCGGCCGGGTCGAACTGGAAGACGCCCAGGCCTGCATAGGTGACAGCGGCGCCCTTGAGCTGGACGCCCCCTGCTGGGCCGCCGGCGATGGCGATTTCGCCGGTGTCGACCGTGCGCTCCGCCGCCTCTTCGCGGAGGGCATGAGCCCGGTCCCGATCCTGCGCACGGCGCAGCGCCACTTCCAGCGGCTTCAACTGGTCGTGGCCCAGGTCCAGAAGGGCGACTCGCTCGAACGCGCCGTAGGAACGCTGCGCCCGCCACTGTTCTTCAAGGTGAAGAACCAGTTCATCGCACAGGCCAAACGCTGGTCACCCGCGGCGCTCCGCCAGGGCCTCGACCGCCTGACCGACGCCGAAGCCGACTGCAAGCGCACCAACATGCCTGACGAAACCATCTGCGCCCGTGCCTTCTTCCAACTGGCAGTGCTGGCGCGCAGCAGGCGGTGATTGAATTTGATCACTAATTAGGTCGAGTAAATTATCTGCTTCGCCTCAGGAAGTTAATGTTCAAACATTCTGAAGTGAGCCTGAGCATAATTTCAGAGGCGCTCTGCATAACTCGCCACATCGGGGGCATGCTCGATAATGGCTGCATAATATTCACTGAGAATTTCACTATCAGTAAGATAAACGTGTACGCCCTCATTCCGAAGAGCACGCTGTAATCTCCAGTTGTCGAGCGATGAAATTATACCTTGCTCGTTCATTGTAGCGAGAATTGCTTCATAGTTCTTCGGTGTTGAAGATTCGAGAAAGGCGAGCGCACGCAGGCAGGGACCGATCAAATCCTGACAGCGACCAAAGCGTACACAAAGGGCATCCAAAAGGATCAAATCTTCGTCAGATAAGGAGATGATCCAATTACCTTCCCCCGGCTGGAGACGGGCTGCTATTTTTAAAGTTGAACTCAAGATCGTTGTTGCACGTTGCAGGTCGGAGAGAGCGTCAATAAATATTTGCTTCAGCGATCCTTCATTCTCATTCAAAGCAATACGCCTGTGGATTTTGCCATCTGCTCAAAAGCGCGCTTTTCGCCATGGGACGGACGAACAATCAGATCTACTTTGGTTCTGAGTGCATCCTGTATTTCTGACTGGACCAAAAGGCGCTCAACAAGTCTGGGGCGCCCTGTTCCTGAAGTTTCAGCGTAGAGATCGATATCCCCAGAGCTTACGCCTCGCGCTCTGGAGCCGAATACCCAGATCATAACCCCATCGCCAAAGCGTCGGGTCATTGCTTCACGGATGACTTCCTGTTGCTGATCGCTCAGGGCAACGGCCATTTGAACCTCCATGGCATCATCATAGTCAGGAAAAGGCCATCCTTCCATCGAATCCGAAACGAAAAAGGGGAGCCTTGCGGCTCCCCTTCTCCAATTCCAATCCCCGAGGAGGATCAGCTGCGGTTCATGCGGCTTTCGACCAGATCGGTCACCACGCCGGGATCGGCCAGCGTGGAGGTGTCGCCCAGGGCGTCGTGCTCGTTCGCGGCGATCTTGCGCAGGATGCGGCGCATGATCTTGCCGGAGCGGGTCTTCGGCAGTCCGGGAGCCCACTGGATCAGGTCCGGCGAGGCGATCGGGCCGATTTCCTTGCGGACCCAGGTCACCAGCTCCTTGCGCAGCTCTTCCGTCGGATCGATGCCGGCGTTGAGCGTCACGTAGGCGTAGATGCCCTGACCCTTCAGGTCGTGCGGGTAACCGACCACGGCGGCCTCGGCGACCTTCGGGTGGGCGACCAGCGCGCTTTCGATCTCGGCGGTGCCCATCCGGTGGCCGGACACGTTGATGACGTCGTCGACGCGGCCGGTGATCCAGTAGTAGCCGTCCTCGTCGCGGCGGCAGCCGTCACCCGTGAAGTACTTGCCTTCGAAGGTCGCGAAGTAGGTCTGGACGAACCGGGCATGGTCGCCGAACACCGAGCGCATCTGGCCGGGCCAGCTATCGGCGATGCACAGGTTGCCCTCGGTCGGGCCTTCCAGCAGCTTGCCGTCGTTGTCGACCACGACCGGCTGCACGCCGAAGAACGGCAGGGTGGCCGAACCGGGCTTGGCGGTGGTGGCGCCGGGCAGCGGGCTGATCAGGATGCCGCCGGTCTCCGTCTGCCAGAACGTGTCCACGATCGGGCAGCGGCCTTCGCCGACCACGCTGTTGTACCACAGCCAGGCTTCCGGGTTGATCGGCTCGCCGACCGAGCCCAGGATGCGCAGCGACTTGCGGCTGGTCTTCTTGACGGGACCCTCGCCCTCGCGCATCAGCGAGCGGATGGCGGTCGGAGCCGTGTAGAAGATCGAGACGTTGTGTTTGTCGACCACTTCCCAGAAGCGCGACACCGACGGATAGTTCGGGATGCCTTCGAACATCAGGGTCGTGGCGCCGTTGGCGAGCGGACCGTAGACGATGTAGGAGTGACCGGTGACCCAGCCCACATCGGCCGTGCACCAGTAGACTTCGCCCGGCTTGTAGTCGAAGACGTACTGGTGGGTCATCGACGCGTAGACCAGATAGCCACCGGTGGTGTGCAGCACGCCCTTGGGCTTGCCGGTCGAACCGGAGGTGTAGAGGATGAACAGCGGGTCTTCCGCGTTCATCTCGTCCGGAGTGTTCTCCGCCGAGACCTTGGCGATTTCCTCGTCGTACCAGAAGTCGCGGCCCTCGGTCCATTCCACGGCGCCGCCGGTGCGGCGCACGACGAGCTGGGTCTTGACGCAGGGCGACTGCTTCAGCGCCTCGTCGGCGTTCTTCTTCAGCGGAACCTTGCGGCCGCCGCGCAGACCTTCGTCGGCGGTGATCAGCAGGTGGCTGTCGCAATCGACCAGACGGTCGCGCAGGCTGTCCGGCGAGAAGCCGCCGAAGACGATGGAGTGGATGGCGCCGACTCGGGCGCAGGCCAGCATCGCATAGGCCGCTTCCGGGATCATCGGCAGGTAGATGGTGACCCGGTCGCCCTTCTTGACGCCCTTCGCCTTCAGGACGTTGGCCAGCCGGCAGACCTGCTCGTGAAGCTCACGGTAGGTGATGTGACGGCTTTCGGCCGGGTTGTCGCCTTCCCAGATGATCGCGGTCTGATCGGCCTTGTCGGCCAGATGACGGTCGATGCAGTTGGCGCTGACGTTGAGCGTGCCGTCATAGAACCAGCGGATGTGGACATCGCCGGTGAAGCTGGTGTCCTTGACGTGGGTGTAGGGGCGAATCCAGTCCAGGCGCTTGCCCTGCTCGCCCCAGAATGCTTCCGGGTCCTTGATCGACTGCTCGTACATCCGGGCGTAGCCTGCGGCATCGACCCAGGCCGACTTCGCGACTGATTCGGGAGGCGGGAAGCTGCTCGGAGTCGTATTGGGCGTTGTGTTCATTGGCTCGCGGTTCCCCCGGTTCGTTCTGGTTACAGTTGACGGCCGATCTTGGAATAATCGATCCGGTAACCTCTCTCGGTCTGCGGAAGATTAGCCACAGCGGCGCAGCTTTAACAAGCCGTTCGGGTGGAGGGGGGCATGTGTCGCTATGGCCATGCCGGCTGTGGAAATCCGCCTCCCGTCATATCGCGCGCGGGGACATTCTTACGCATTGATCTACCTCAACAGGGCATCCGGCTGATCGTCACCGGAAACCGAATTTCCATGCGAAGAGTGATCGGAACGAGTAATCGAGCGCATCCGGCCACTCCAGGTCCCGCACTCCAGGGCTATGTCAACGATGACATAATGTCGACCGCATGAGCCATTCGGTGAATAGATCTTCCAGTCGAGAGTGAACATTAAAGATGTGCCACTGCATATAGGCATAATGCGCAGATTATTTCAAAATATTATTTAAGATGTTGAATTTTATACATGATCATGTGGAATTGCCTTAGTCATACCGTGGGTGGCGTAGCGCTGAAGTGGTCATTCCACTTGGACGATGCCAATGCGGCTGGAACTGCGGCACTCGCTCCGGTGTCCAGCCGCGACATGGACAATTAGTCGCAAGGGGGTATGCATAGGATCAACGCCGACCCGCTGCCGGACTACGTTCCGGTTCGGCAACGTTTACCCGCCGTTAAGTCGGGCCTGCATATCCTCGTGCCTGTCAGGATTTTTGCAATCAGTGCGGGACAGGGCCATGACCAGCGATGCCGGTGCGGATGGTGGTACGGATAGCCTGACCGGCGAGATCCGCCGCCTCAGCAAGATCAGCAATCAGACCAGCCTGATGACCATAGACGCCGTTCTGCGGGCGCTGCCGCGCGACGGCCAGGGCTACGCCGCCGCCGCCGCCGACCTGCGCACGGTCGCGCGCAGGGTCGTCCACAGCGCCCGCGATTGCGGCGCCAGCCTGACCGGCGCCCGCTGAGGGGGCTTCAATCCGGCGCAATCACGCGGCCATCGCCGGTCACGGTGAGCGCCACCGGCGTCAGGTGCTTGCCGACGCACGGGCCGCTGATGCAGCGGCCCGTTTCGATGTCGAACAGCGCGCCGTGGGTGGCGCATTGTATGTGCCGGCCGTCGCGGCTCATGAAGCGGTCGGGCGTCCAGTCCAGCGGCGACCTCGCGTGCGGACAGGAATTGACGTAGCCGAACGCCCGGTCTCCCTTCCGCACGACCAGGATATCCACGGCGTCCGGGCTCCCCAGGACGCCGGACTTCAACGTGAAGCCGCGTCCCGTCCCGTCGGGTATCTCCTCAAGCAGGCACAGCGCATCCGCCATCGGCGTCCTCGGTCAGGCCGGCAAGCCGGCTGATATGGTTCCATTGCGACTCGGTGACCGGGCAGACGGAAAGGCGCGACTGGCGGATCAGCGCCATGTCGGCCAGCTCCGGGTCGGCCTTGATCTGCTTCAGGGTGACCGGGATAGCCAAGGGAGCCACCGCCCGGACATCGACCATGCCGAAACGGCCCGTCTCGTCGCTCGGATCGGGATAATACTCCCTTACCACCTCGACCACGCCGACGATCTCCAGCCCTTCGTTGGAATGGTAGAAGAACGCCCGGTCGCCAAGGCGCATGGCCTTGAGGTTGTTGGAAGCTTGGTAATTGCGGACGCCGTTCCAATGGGTCACGCCGTCCGCGACCATCCGGTCCCACGAGTATTTGAAGGGCTCGGATTTCACCAGCCAATAGGCCATCGCCGCCGCCTTGGGATAGAAGTCTTGATAGAGGTCTCAATAGAGGTTCGTTCAGCGGGCCAGGGTCACGCCTTCGGCAGGACCTTGCGCCACGGACGGATCGTTACGGTTTCGAACAGACCGGCCTTGGCATAGGGATCGTCGGTGGTGAAACGCTCGGCGCCGGCTTTGTCGTCGAACTCGACGATCAGTATGCTGCCGGTCATGGCGCTGCCGTCGTCGGTCAGGGTCGGGCCGGCGGCGAAGATCTTGTCGCCGAAGCTCTCCAGATAGGCCAGATGGGCCGTGCGGTTGGCCGCCCGGATATCGCCGCTGCCGGCTTTGTCGGTGCAGGTGATCACGTAGTGCATCGCTATTCCTCCCAGGTTCCTGTTACGTCGGAAACTACTGTTAACATCAACCACTCCCAGCGTCAGCGGCCTTCGATGCGAAACGGCCGTGCCATCAGCGACGCGATGGTCTCGTCGATATCAGCGTCCCGGTTCAGGATGGCGTCCACAGCGCGGCAGATCGGCATCTCCACGCCATGGCGCCGGGCAAGCTCCCCCAGCGCCGCTGATGTATGGACGCCCTCGGCGACCGAGTGCCGCTCGCCCAGCACCTCGGCCAGCGTCCGCCCTTCCCCCAGCGCCGTCCCCAGCGAGGTGTTGCGCGACTGGAGGCTGGTACAGGTCAGCGTCAGGTCGCCAAGGCCCGACAGCCCTATCAGCGTCTCCGGCCGGGCGCCCAGCGCCAGCCCCAATCGGGAAATCTCCGCCAG
>DASQKT010000411.1:0-2198 GCA_035630415.1 Skermanella sp. | reverse complement strand
CGGGCCAGTTCCACCCGGCGGCGGTGGCCGCCGTTCAACTGCCGGACCTTTTCCCGGTCGCGCTCGCCCATGTCGAGCCTGTCCAGCGCCTCGTCTATCCGGTCGGCGGCATCGCGGCGGCCGATGCCGTGGAGAGAGGCGAAGTAGTGCAGGTTCTGGCGGACGGTCAGGTCGAGGTCGAGCGTCGGCTGCTGGAACACGACGCCCATATGAGCCAGCGCCTTTGTCGGGCGCTCCCGCAGGTTGATCCCGCAGACGCGGATCTTGCCGCGCGGCGCTTCGAAAAGCCGCGTGATCAGCGAGAACAGAGTCGTCTTGCCGGCCCCGTTGGGGCCGAGCAGAGCGGTGAACTCCCCCTGGCCGATCCGGAACGAAATGTCCTCAATGGCGAAGCCACGGCCGTAACCGTAGCTGAGCCCGTCGATTTCCAATGCCGATTCGGTCATCTATCCCTTGCGTTTCCCGCCGCGTGATATCCGGGGGGCTGTCTGGCGAGCCCTTTCCGTCGATCGGCTAGCTTATCCCTTTATGGCGATGCCCCAGGGATAACGGCCGACCGGGATCGACTTTATCACGGTCATCGTGTCGATATCGATCACCGATACGTCATTGCTGACGCCGTTGGACGTGAACAGGCGCTTCTGGTCCGGCGTGAATTCCAGGTGCCAGACCCGGCGGCCGACCAGCAGGTACTTCTCGACCTCGAAGGTCTGGGCATTGACTACCGCGACGTGGTTGGCGGGACCCAGCGCCACGAAGGCGTAGCGGCCGTCGTCGCTCAGCTTGACGCCGACCGGCTGGATCTTGTCCTTGGCTATGCCCTTGATATTGAACTGGATCGTGCGCTCGACCTTGTGGGTGGCCGTGTCGATGATCGAGACGGTGCCGCCGATCTCAGCCGAAACCCAGAGCTTCTTGCCCGCCTTGTCGAACTCCGCGTGGCGCGGACGGCTGTCCACCAGGGTATTGTCCACCAGCACCCGCTTATCGGTGTCGATCCAGTGGACCATGTTGGTGGTTTCCGACGTGTTGACCGCCCAGGTGCCGTCGGGACTGACGGCCATGCCTTCCGGCTCCACGCCGACGTCGATCTGATAGGCGACCTTGCGGGCCGGGACATCGACCACGGTCACCACGTTGCTGTCCTCGTTGGCGATGAACAGGTGACTGCCGTCCGGGTGCAGGGCGAACTGCTCGGGGTCCTCGCCGGAGGGAAGGTTGTTCAGGATCTTGCCCGTCGCCGTGTCCATCACCTGGACCGTATCGTCGTCGCTGGCGCAGATATAGAGCAGCGAGCCGTCGGCGTTCAGGGTGATGCCGCGCGGGCGCTTTCCGACCTTGATGGTCTTGGTGACCTTGAGCGTCTGGGCGTCGATGACGCTCAGCGAGTTGTCCTTCTCGTTGGAGACGAACACGGTCTGAGCCGCCGCCGGAGCCGTCAGCGCCAGAAGGACGATTGCTGCCGGCAGCATCCGCTTTACCATATCGGCATTTCTCCTGTGAATTGGATCGTCGGAATATTTCGCCTTGAGGGTCACAAGGTATCGGCGATGGTCTTCTGTGACGCATTAGACTTTGGAACCATGCTGCCCCGGACCCGGCATTTCGTGAAAAAATCCTTTGTTTTCCGTTACTTGAACGAAATTTTCCCCTGGCTGGCTGCTACCATAGTCCAATTAGAGTAAACGCGGGGTCTGCGTATCATCCGGCGCAAATAAGCGATCAACGCTGTTTGCAAAAGGAACCCGCCCATGAACGTCCGGTTTATCCGACTTTCCGCCGCCGCCCTCATCGTCGGCGGGATTGCCGCTATATCTTCCGGCGTTTTCCCGGTCCCTGCCTTCGCTCATGGCGACGTGACACCCCAGGCGGTCGATACCACCGGCCTAGAGCCGCTGGGCAAGGATTGGAAGGAGAGCAATCCTTACCGGGGCAATGAGCGCGCGATCGAGATCGGCAAGTCCGCGTTCAACCAGAACTGCGCCCGCTGCCACGGCCTCGGCGCCGTTTCGGGCGGCATCGCTCCCGACCTGCGCTTCCTGGAGCCGGGCGATGGCGGCGACGAATGGTTCAAGGAGCGGGTGCGCAACGGCGCCATCCGCAACGGCATCACCTATATGCCCAAGTTCGACGACGCGCTGGGGCAGGAAGCCCTGTGGACCATTCGCGCATGGCTTGAGACCGTCGCCGAGCAATGA
>DASQKT010000410.1:0-2664 GCA_035630415.1 Skermanella sp. | reverse complement strand
GCCCGGATTTACGCCCGGAGCGCGAAAGTCCAGCGTGGCGAGCGGGCGCGGCATTTCGCTGATCGAGACGCTCGTGTCGGGCTGGGAACTGCTGGATGATGGCCGCCGGATCAGGCTGAGGTTCGATCGATGACCGGCGCTTCGACCTCATCGGAAGCCCGCCAGATCGGCATCTACGATTGCCTGATCCTGGTCGTGGACGATACCGAGTTCAACCGCACCCTTATCACCGCGATGCTGCGGCAGGCCGGGTTCCGGCGGATACAGCATGCGGTCGATGGGATCGACGCGCTCCAGAAGATCGGCGACGAGTTGCCCGACCTTGTCATCCTGGATATCGTGATGCCGGGGCTGGACGGGTTCGAGGTTTGCCGGCATCTGCGCGCGGACCCCCGGTTCTCCGACCTACCCGTGCTGGTCCAGACCGCGTTGTCGAACACCGAGGACCGCAACAAGGCGTTCCAGCTTGGAACGACCGATCTGATCACCAAGCCGATCGACCGCAACGAGTTGCTGGCGCGGGTCCGCATCCATCTGGAAAACCGCGTCCTGATCCAGGACCTCCAGCTCTACCGGGCGCGTCTGGAAAGCGAACTCGGCATGGCGCGGGAGATGTACAATCACCTGCTGCCGACTCCCGGCCTGTTCGACCAGATCAGCCGCGACAGCGGCGTCCGGATTCGCCACCACACCGCCGTATCGGGCGAACTCGGCGGCGATCTCTGGGGCATCATTCCGCTACCGGAACGGCGTTTCGGCCTCTACCTTCTCGACATGACCGGTACCGGCGTGTCGGCGGCACTGAACGCTTTCCGGATGCATACGGTGCTCCACGAACTGGTGCCCCTTGCCAGCGATCCGTCCCGCTTCCTCGGCGCGGTCAACGTGCGGGCGGTGGATCTGTTCGAGTCGGGAGAGCGCGTTTCCGTCATCTATGGCGTGATCGATCCCAATGCCGGCACCTTCACCTATGCGACCGCCGCATCGGGCCGGCCGATCCTGCTCCGGTGTGGCCAGCGGGCGGCTGAACTGGGCGACAGCGACGGAGCGCCGGTGGGGGAGAGTGCGGCCAGCGTGTTCTGCGCCCATGTCCTGCCCTTCGGGCCCGGCGCCCGTCTTCTTATCTATAACAACGCAGTGGCGGCGGCTTTGCCGGTCGAATGCATATCGTCCGCTCCGGAAGCCCTTGCCGAGTTGGCCGCTCCTGCGCTCGGCTCTCCTACGCTGGTCGAGGCTTGTGCCCGCGTGACGTCGGCGCTCGCCCGTGTGGTCGGGGAGCGTCCGCGTGAGGATATGACGCTGATCTTCCTCGCCAAGGACGCTTTCTCGGCGCCGAGGGCCAAGGTAGCGTCATGACAGGATCGTCATCCGCTTCGGTCAATATCAGGAACTCTCGGATTCTGGTTGTCGATGACAACAGGGTCAACCGGCACCTTCTGGTGGCGGTGCTTCAGCGTGGCGGCTTCTCCAATGTCGGCACGGCGGAGGATGGCGTCGATGCGCTCGCCAGGATCGGGGAAGCTCCTCCGGACCTGATGCTGCTCGACCTGATGATGCCGAAGATGGACGGGTTCGAGGTCTGCCGTCACGTCAGGGCCAACCCGGCCTGGAAGGACCTGCCGATCCTGGTGCAGAGCAGTCTGTCCAGTTCGGACGACCGGAAGCACGCATTCTCCGCCGGCGCCACCGACTTCGTGACAAAGCCGATCAACGCGACGGAACTGCTGTCGCGCGTCAGGATTCACTTGGAAAACCAGGCGCTGCTGCGGGATCTGCAACAGTACCGCAACCGCCGGCAGACGGAGCTGGCGCTGGCGCGGAGCATGCAGGAACGGCTGCTGCCGCCGCCGTCGCGGCTGGCTCAGGCTAGGGCTGACCTTGGGTTGAGCCTGTCGGCTCACTTCGAGCCTTCGTCGGAACTGGGCGGCGACTTCTGGGACTTGCGGCGTGACGACCGGGACCGGCTGATCGTCTGGCTGGTGGACTTCTCCGGCCATGGCGTCGGAGCGGCGCTCAATACCTTCCGGTTGCATGCGATCCTGCGCCAGATGGATCTGAGCAACTTCGATCCGGCCGAGCATCTGCGCGAAGTAAACGAACGGGTCTGTCCGCTTCTGCGGAACGGCCAATTCGCGACCATGCTGGTCGGCGTGGTCGATCAGGCGACGGACACCTTCCACTACGCCTCCGCCGGTGCTCCCGCGCCGATGATCTGGCAACCTGGGGACGAAGTGCCGGAATTCGGCGACAGCAGCGGGCTGCCGGTCGGCATCCTCGGTTCAGCCCGTTACGAGAACCGCGACCTTTCGTTGCCGGTCGGTGCCCGGCTGTTCCTTTATAGTGACGGCGCCAGCGAACTCTGGACCAGCGACGACACCGTCCTCGGCGAGGAAGGGCTGCTGGAAATCGCCCAGAAGCATATGCACAATCCGGACGACAACCACTTCCTCGACGGAGTCCTCGACTCCCTGGCGGCACTCGGCAGTTTCAACGACGACGTCACGGCGCTCGTCCTTACGCGGCGCAGGTAAGATTATTTTTCAATCAGCGATAGGCTCATAGAACGCGGCGGCGAAGCCGGCCTTGGACCGGCTGACCTCGTTGAACGGACGTTTCAGACTGCCCTTGAAGTATGTCTTCACCAACGTTTGCCACGTCGGAATC
>DASQKT010000409.1:0-6269 GCA_035630415.1 Skermanella sp. | reverse complement strand
CGGTCGGCAGCGGCCTGATCCTTGACGGCCGCAACGTGATGATGGCGCTTTCCGGACTGCTGGGCGGCCCTGTCTCCGCCGCCGTCTCGGTCGTGCCGGCATTGGCCTACAGGATCGCGATCGGAGGACCGGCGGCGGCGGCGGGCTGCGGATCGATCCTGTTCAGCGCCATGCTGGGGGCGCTGGTCTGGTGGCAGGCGTCACGCTCCGGCCGGCGGTCGTGCTTTCGCGATCTGATCCTGCTCGGCGCCCTGGCGGGAGGCCTTGGCCAACTGCCCATCATCCTGCTGCCCACGCGGGAGATCGCCTGGCACTTCGTCACAGTCGCGGCCTTGCCATTGGCCGTGTCGACTGCGGGTGGAATCATCTTCCTTGGCGCGCTGCTGCTGATCGAGTTGCGGCGGCTGGTCGAGGAAGACAAGCTGCGCCTGCTGGCGGGCCATGCCACCGACATCATCGTCCGCTCCACCCTGTCGGGCAGGCAGCTTTACGTTTCGCCGGCGTGCCGCGAGATCCTGGGATTCGATGCGGACGAACTGGTCGGCACATCCTTCACGGCGATCATTCACCCGGACGATCTGCGCACGGTGCAGGACGTCATCCGGTCTCTGACGCCGGAACATCCGCGTCAGATGTTCACCTGCCGGTCCAGGCGGGCCGACGGCAGCTATGTCTGGCTGGAGGTGACGCTGCGGCTGGTGCCGGCGACTTCCTCCGACACGCTCTACAACGGACCGGCGGAAATCGTCAGCGTCGCCCGCGACATCAGCAAGCGGAAGGCGGTGGAAGCCCAGCTCGCGGCGGCCAAGGCGCAGGCCGAGGCGGCCAGCCGGGCCAAGTCCGGCTTCCTCGCCAACATGAGCCATGAGCTGCGGACGCCGCTGAACGCCATCATCGGCTTCGCGGAGCTGATCCGGACCGAAACGATGGGTCCCGTCGGCAACCGCACCTATTGCGACTATGCCAAGGACATCCACGACAGCGGACACCACCTGCTGAGCCTGATCAACGACGTGCTCGACCTGTCCAAGATCGAGGCCGACCGCATGGTGCTGGACGAGGAAACGGTGGACCTGAGTTCCGTCGTCGCCACCTGCATCCGCATGTCGCGGACACAGGCGACGCGCGGCGGCGTTGGGCTCGTGGCGGATATCGATCCCAAGGCGTCACTTGTGCGGGGCGAACAGCGCCGGCTGATGCAGGTGGTGCTCAACCTGATATCGAACGCGGTCAAGTACACCCGGCAGGGCGGTTCGGTCACCGTCGCGACGCGGATGGGTGCCGACGGCAGCCTTGAACTCAGCGTCCGCGACACCGGCTGCGGTATCGACGAACGCGACCTTGCCATCGTCATGCAGCCGTTCGGGCAGATCGACAACCCCTACAACCGGATCAACCAGGGCACGGGGCTAGGGCTGCCGCTGGCCCGCCGGCTGGTCGAACTGCATGACGGCCTGCTGGTGCTGGAGAGCAAGGTCGGAGTCGGCACCACGGCGACCGTCATGCTGCCGGCCGACCGGGTGATCGATACGATGGCGCTGGGCTCGATCGCTTGAACCGGCTGCTTGAGTCGGCGCCGTCTACGACTATCCGTCCAGGAATCCCAGCACGATATCGACGAAGCGGTCCGGCTGCTCGGCGTGGAGCCAGTGGCCGGCGCCCGCGATGGTCTCGATCCGCGCGTTCGGGAACAGGCGGTGGATTTCGCCGTGGTGGCTCGCCCGCACATAGTCGGATCGCTCGCCGGCCACGAACAGCGTCGGCTTGTCGAAGCGTCTGCCATCGAAATCGGTGGTCGGAAAGCCGGTGATCTCGTCCATCCGGTCGGCCAGCGCCGCCAGATTGATCCGCCACGAGAATACGCCGTTCTCGGCGACGAGGTTCTGGAGCAGGAAGCTGCGGATCGGCGCTTCGGGGACGGCGGCTTTCAACTGGGCATCGACTTCGCCGCGCCGGGTCACGGCGGACAAGTCCACCGCCTGCATCGCCTCGACATAGGAGATCATCGTGTGCCGGTAGGGGACGGGTGCGATATCGGCGACGATCAGCTTTTCCACCAGCTCCGGGTGCAGCAGCGCCAGCGCCATGGCGGCCTTGCCGCCCATGCTATGGCCCAGCACGGATGCCTGCCCCAGCCCGTTGTCCTCGATATAGGACCTGATGTCGTCGGCCATTGCGGCATAGGACATGTCGTCCGACCAGGGCGAAGCGCCATGGTTGCGCATATCCAGCGCATGGACGTGGTGTTGGTCGCCCAGCCGCTTGGCGACCGTGTTCCAGTTGCGAGCCGATCCGAACAGCCCGTGCAGCACCACCAGATGCTTGCCCTCTCCGGCTTCGAAACCGGTCAGCTTGATGCTCATCGATCAAATCCCTTGTTTATGCCGGTGTGGGAACCCACTAGATTGGCGCGCAGCAGGGAAACCCAAAATGCCAATGATCCGTATAACCAATCGTCTCGCCATCGACGAGCGTGAGATCGAAGAAACGTTCCAGCGCGCCAGCGGTCCCGGCGGCCAGAACGTCAACAAGGTCGAAACCGCCGTCCAGATCCGCTTCGACGCCCGGAACTCCCCCTCGCTGGACGACGAGACGCGCACCCGCCTGACGACGCTCGCCGGCAGCCGGATGACGAACGACGGAGTCGTGGTCATAACAGCCCAGCGTTTCCGAAGCCAGGAGCGCAACCGCGAAGACGCGCTGGAACGCCTGATCGAGCTGCTGCGCGAAGCGACGATCCGGCCCCGCACCCGCCGCCCGACCCGCCCGACGTTGGGATCGAAGAAGCGCCGCCTGGACTCGAAGTCCCAGCGCAGCCAGACCAAGCAGATGCGCGGACGGCCGACTTCGGATTGAGGGCTGGACCGGACTAACGGCCGGACAGGTAGCGGGATCTCGTTCGATCACCGGGGCTGGCAGTGTTGTTTCCGATTTACGTCCCGGCTGTTCCGCAGGAGGCGGGCATCAGACCGCGCGGACTTTGGTCAGGAAATCCTCGACCATGGCGCTCAAATCGTCGGATTGACGGGTCAGGCCGCCGGCGGCATCAAGCAGGCCACGGGCGGAGACGCCGGTTTCACCGGCCCCGCCGTTGACGCCGATTATGTGCCGGGCTACCTCGTGGGTGCCGTCGCTGGCCTGCTGGGCGCTGCGCGCGATCTCGCGGGTCGCGGCGCCCTGTTGTTCCACCGCCGCCGCGATGGTGCCGCTGATGGAACTGTTCTGGGCGATGACCGCCGTGATCCGGCGGATGGCGGTAACCGCGTCCCGCGTCGCCGCCTGGACGCTCTCGATCTGCATGGTGATATCCTCGGTCGCCCTGCCCGTCTGAGTGGCGAGGTTCTTCACCTCGCCCGCGACGACCGCGAACCCCCGTCCGGCATCGCCCGCGCGGGCGGCCTCTATCGTTGCGTTGAGCGCCAGCAGATTGGTTTGTCCGGCGATGGCGGTGATCAGGCTGACGATTTCGCCGATCTTGCGGGTCGCCCTGTCAAGGCCGCCGACCAGATCGTCGGCCTGCCGCGCTGCGGTGACCGCCTGATCCGAAATCCTTGTCGATTCGACGACCAGACGGTTGATTTCCGCAACCGAGGCCGAGAGTTCCTCGGCGCCGGCGGCCACGGTCTGCACATTGGCCGAGGCTTGCCGCGACGCGGAAGCGGCGGCGTCGGCCTGACCTTCGGTCTGGCTGGCGACCGCCAGCATCATCCGGGCGGTTTCCTCCATGGACGACGCGGCGGCCGCGACGCTATCGACCGTGATCCCGACCCGCCGGTCGAAGTCGTTGGTCAAGCGCTCCATCTCCTGGGCGCGCCGTTCTCGGATGCCGGTTTCAAGCAGCCGCTCGGACGATCGCGCCAGATCGATCTGGGCACGCTTGAACACATCGACCGCGCGCGCCATGACGCCGACTTCGTCGCCACGGCCGACGCCCACTACTTCGGTCGCGGTGTCTCCGTTCGCCAGCTGGCTCATGACCGTGGCCAGCCCGAGCACCGGCCGGCTGATCGCGCGAGACACCAGACCTGTCACAAGCACCGAGCCGGCAAGCGCCACGCCCAGCAGGATCAAGGTGTGCGTCATTGCGGCATCGGCCGTGTCCTCCGCCTCGCGGAACGACGTCTCCCCGCGCCGGTGGGCGACCGCGATGATCTCCTCCAGGGCCGAACGCATGTCGCCGAACAGTTGCTCGGTGGTGACCAGCGTCAGGCTTGCGATATCCGGATCGGCTTTGGCCATCATCAGGACGCTTTCGGCCTGTCCGCTGTATTCCTCGACCTTGGCCGCCAGGCTTTCCAAGGCGCTCCGTTCGGCCTCTCCGATGGCGTCGTCCGCCATTAGTGCCTCGATGGCGGTCTTGGTTTCGGCCAGCCGCTCCTTGATCTCCCTGTCGAAACCGGCGATCCGGTCATCGTCGACCTTGTTGTGATACCACAGCAGGACCCGGTACATGTCGCCCTGACTGCGGGTGAGATTGTCCGCGATGGAAACCGTCACCCGCTTTTCGAGCGTACCTGTTCGACGAACCATCTCAAGGCCTTCGCGATTGACCATGGCGCTCCACGTCGCAACCGCCGCAATAGCCAGCATCAGGACCAGCGAGACCGTCGATAAAGTCGTGATCTTCGATCGTATCGAGGCGTTTTCAAATACACGGCCGACAAAGCTCATGATGTCCGCTCTCCAGGAATTTGGCTGATACGGCAATCCGTTACTTGGCCGTTTTATAAGCGCCGACCCCGACGTAATAATCATCGAAGGGAATCACGTAGCTTGACTTCGGCTCTATCTTCCCCGTGGCTGGATTCTGGAACATGTAATCGACCCAGCCGGGCTTGCCGCCTTCCTTGGAAAAGACAGCCATTTCTTTTACAAAGAACTTCCCGGAAGCGTCCTTCAGCTCAAGCATGTTCTTACCGATCATTGTCGGTTTGCCATGAGCGTACATCATGCCGTCGAAACCGATGACGAAGACATAGATATCGCGGTAGATGAATTCACCCTTGAGATCGTTGAACCTGGAAAGAGCAGCCTCCTTGCCGACCTCCCGGATCAAAGCCGCCGCTTTCTCGGCAAGGGTCCTTGCTTCCTCCATGGTGGCGTATTCCTGGGCACGGGAAACCGACGGCGCGAACATCAGCAGCGACAGCGCGGTCAGCAGTATCCACCTCATGCAGCAACCCTTCATGGCACGATCCTCCAAAGAATTTTAATATTTCAGACCATCTCTTTCGGACGGTCGTCGCTGTTAGATTTCTATGATAAGAATTTGAAACGTGCAACTCTCATTTTGTGTCGAACTTTTGATTTCATATCATACGGATTCCGTGCGTAAGATGCACAACCGGGTAACCGTTCAACAGGAACGCCGATGCCGGAAGCCGGCCGCCAGGATGCGGGTGCGGACCCTATTCGGCAGCATTTCCTGGAATGCTCGGCGAAGCGCTCGGAAGCGTGTTCGAGAGCGGTCGCGCGGACGGGGCCAGAGGCGGGTTTTCGGCGACATCCGACCAGAAATCGATCGATGCCTGGACCAGACGGACTCCCAGGTTCAAGGGCGCCATGCGGCGTTCGCGGCCGGGAACCGAGCCACGGTCGTTGCCGATCTTCTTATAAACTTCTAGTCTTTCCTGGTAGAGCCGAACCTGATCCTTTGCCAGCGAAACCAGATCTTCCGTGCTCATGAACTCGCTGAAGAACAACTGCATCACCGCCATGTCACGCATCTCGAAGATTTCTCCCGGCCACGCGCTCAGCCACGCGTCCAGCTTCCGCCGCCCCTCGTCGGCGAGAGAATAGATCTTGCGGTGACGCCCGCCTGTTTCGGACTCGCGCGACAGCAGGCCGGCAGCCACCAGTCGCTCCGGCTCGCTGTAGAGCTGCGAGTGCGGGAAGGGCCAGAAATAATTTATCGAACGATCGACCGCCCTTTTCAGCTCATACGGCGTCGAAGGGCCGCGCAAGGCGATCATTCCGAGAACCACATAGGATATCGGGCTCATGCGGATCGAGTCTTCCGGCTCGGAACGGCTTTTGCTCATTGGTTTGGTCCGGTTTGCACTTATGTTGTAGACCATTGCAAAGATGGGATCGCGGTCGCCGAAGCCATCACCGCGCCTTGAAAGGCGCGGCCGGCGGCGATGAAGATTACCGTTCCGGCTCGATATCAGCCGGAAACCGTCACCGCCTCGGTTCTCAGCGATTGTCGGCGCATCAGCCAGAGCAGCAGCAGCAGTCCCGGCAGCGCCGCCGAGGTCGAGAGCAGGTAG
>DASQKT010000408.1:0-13048 GCA_035630415.1 Skermanella sp. | reverse complement strand
CCAGTTCGGGCTTATGCGGCACGTTGTTCGAATAGCTCATCGTCTCTACTCCTTGTTCCCATCAACTCCAGTACCAGCATCGCCCAGCGCCGTCTCCTCGCGCTTGGCCCGCTGCCATAGGGTTTCCATCTCGTCCAGGTTGGACTGATCCGGTGTCCGGCCATCATCCGCCAGAAGCGCTTCAATCCGGCGGAACCGGCGGTCGAACTTGGCGTTCGTGCCGCGCAGAGCCGTTTCAGGATCGATATCCAGCCGCCGCGCCAGATTGGTCACGGCAAACAGCACGTCGCCCAGTTCGTCCTGAAGCCGCGCCCTGTCGGCGTCGCCCAGCTCCGCCCGCAGTTCGCCGATTTCTTCTTCGATCTTGTCGAGGATATCCGCCGTCGCAGCCCAGTCGAAGCCGACCCGCGCCGCCCGCTTCTGGAGCTTGATCGCACGGGTGAGGGCAGGGAGGCCGCCGGTGATGCCGTCCAGCACGCTGGGAGGCTTAATCCCCTCGGCGGCAGCCTTGGCCTCGCGCTCGACCGCCTTCTGGTCCTCCCAACGAAGGACCATGGCGTCGGCGCTTTCGACCGTAACGTCGCCGAAGACATGGGGGTGGCGGCGGATCATCTTGTCGGTGATGGCGCCCGCTATCGCATCGAAGTCGAAGTCACCGGATTCCCGTGCCATTTGAGCGTAATAGACGACCTGAAACAGCAGGTCGCCCAATTCGTCCTTGAGGGCAGCCATGTCGCCCTGCTCAATCGCATCGGCGACTTCATAGGCCTCCTCGATAGTGTGGGGGGCTATCGTGTGGAAGGTCTGCTCCAGGTCCCAGGGGCAGCCGCCATTGGGATCGCGAAGCCGCGCCATGACCTCAAGGAGACGCTCTATATTTCCGGACATGGGGGATGATCTGCCGCAGCGTAGAGGGAAACCTGGACCTTAGCGGACGGAAGCGCGGGTGCAAACCCGCTTGTTCCAAGGACCAATGGTGTAGGTAAGGTCAGCAGTTGGGCGACAGGAAGACCTGCATGCCGATATAGATTGTCGCGACTATCGCCAGAAGCGCCTGAAGCAGCCCTGCCAGGGCGACGAACCGGCGCCGCGCCTGGGCAGACAGGCCTGGATCGTCGCTGTGCAAGTGCCCCCCGGCATCCTTGACCGGCCTGAAACGCACCCAGGCCATTAGAGCTAGGCCTGCAAGCAGGATTAGCGTCACGGCGGTCGATCCGATCAGGACCACGTTCACCATGGGCATGCCGCCGACCAGGGAGCCGCCGATCCCTTTGGCGCAGGCAATGCCGTTGACGGTGTAGACAACCCCGAAATAGACACCCCAAAGCAGCGGCGGCGTGACGATGAAGAAGGGATTGTCGCGTCCGATCGGGTTGACCATGGCGCCCCTCAAACGAGCTGCGGATAGAAGACGACGATTGACAAACTGACAAGGGTCTGGAGCACCGACCAGCCCCACCACAACGCGGTGGTATCGACCGCATGCGCCCAAGCCAGTCCTTTCGGCTGCGCGGCAGCCTTCGACATGCAGAAAAGCGTCATGATCATGCCCAGTGCGATGTGTCCAGCCGGCCAGATCACCATCATCCAGACCAAAGCCGTATAGGCATGGACCGTCGGATCGAACCCGCTCTCCAGCAGCAGGGCGAGCAGGTACCAGATCCCTCCCGCGCCCAGCAGCGTGGCTACGCCGAACAGCCCGATCATCGCGAAACGCCGATCCGCCCTGTCGGCAAACGGCGCCAGCGTGGCGGCCCCCGCCGAGAGCGCGAGAAGCACTGCCCCGACTCCCGCAGTTCCGGCGTCGAGCCCACCTGAGACACCCTCAGGAGGCCAGGCGGCGCTGACGGTCCAGGTATAGAGATAGCCGAACAGCAGCCCGCCATAGGCGGCGGCATCGACCGCGACCAGCACGACCATGGCCCACCAGGCATGGCTCTGCGTTCCCCGAGTGTAGTAGGGCAGGTAGACGCCGCGCCCGACATGCACTTCGGTTTCGCCCTCCGGCACGATCTCGGAATTCCAGGCCCAGGCGAGGATCAACACCAAGGTCGCCGCCGCCGCCAGTCCCGCCAGCGTCCACATGTAGAAGATGCTGACGCCGAACGTCACCGTCGTCGTCACGCCGGCCAGCAGCGGCAGCCAACTCGGCTTCGGCAGGATCAGGATCTGCTCCGGCCGCGCATCGACCGAACCTGTGCGTAGCGTCTCGCGGCGGCCCTGGGGAGAATCGGGCAGGAAGAAATCGCCCCGCTGGATCTGTTCCGGCAGATGGGGGTTGTCCCAGATCGGATAGTGTCCGGTGACGATCGGCACGCTGCGGACGCCCGTATCGGGGCTGGGAAGTGCAGTAGCCCATTCCAGCGTCCCGGCATTCCAGGGATTTCTCTCCGCCTTCTTTCCCCAGCGGAGATGGGTGGCGAAATCGACGATGAAGACCAGGATACCCAACGCCAGCACGGCCGAACCGAGGCTGGAAATCAGGTTGAGCGTGTCCCATCCAAAATCCGCCGGATAGCTGGTGACCCGGCGCGGCATTCCGAGCAGTCCGGTGATGTGCATGGGAAAGAACGTCACGTTGAAGCCGATGAACATCAGCCAGAACGCCAGCTTCCCCAAACGCTCGCTGAGCATCCGGCCGCTGAACAAGGGCGTCCAGTAGTAGAACGCCGCGAATAGGGGGAACACCATGCCGCCGATCAGCACGTAATGAAGGTGCGCTACGACGAAGTAGGTGTCATGGACCTGCCAGTCGAACGGCACCGCCGCCACCATCACGCCGGTCAGCCCGCCCAGGATGAAGATGAACAGGAAACCCATGACGAAGTAGAGCGGCGTCTTCCACACCGGCCGCCCGCTCCAGATCGTCGCCATCCAGCAGAAGACCTGGATTCCGGTCGGGATCGTCACCGCCATGCTGGCCGCCGAGAAGAAGCTCAGCGACAGATAGGGAATGCCGGTCGTGAACATGTGATGGACCCACAGACCGAAGCTGAGGAATCCGGTCGCGATAGCGGCCAAAACTACCCAGGTATATCCCACCAGCGGCGTCTGCATGAATGTCGGCAGGATCGTCGAGACAAGGCCCGCGGCCGGCAGGAAGATGATGTAGACTTCCGGATGGCCGAAGAACCAGAACAGGTGCTGCCACAGCAGCGGATCGCCCCCGCGCGTCGCATCGAAGAACGGCCAGTCGAAAGCGCGCTCGACCTCCAGCAGAACGTCGCCCAGGATCAGCGGCGGGAAGCCGAATCCGATCATCAGCGCCGTCACCAGGATGTACCAGGCATAGATCGGTAGGCGGTCGATCGACATCCCGACGGCTCGTGTCTTCAGGATTCCGACTAGCACCTCGACCACCTGGGCGATTGCGGAAATCTCAATGAAACCGATGCCCAGCAGCCAGAAATCGTTATTTACGCCCTCCGAATACTGCGAACTCAGCGGCACGTACAAAAACCAGCCGCTATCCGGTGCGAGCCACCAGAAGATGCTGGCATAAGCCATCGACCCGCCGAACAGATAGCACCAGAACCCATAGGCCGAGATTCTTGGAAAGGGCAGGTCGCGGGCACCCAGTTGAAGCGGCAGCAGCCAGACGGAGGTCGCTTCCATGATCGGCACGGCGAACAGGAACATCATCGTCGTCCCGTGCATCGTGAAGACCTGGTTGTACTGCTCCTCGGTCAGAAAAGTATTGCCGGGAAAGGCCAATTGGTACCGGATCATCAGCGCCAGCACGCCGCCGAGCACCAGGAACATCATTCCGGTGCCGATATACAGCGCACCGATGAAGGTGTTGTTGACCTCTTTCAGACGGCCTAAACCCTCGGGAGCTTTCCAGGCCGCAGTCAAGCCGGGCGGGGCAGGGGGCGGCGGAGGTGGATGGACAGCCCGCGCCTCGTCGATATGGGTCATTTCAGGCTCTCGAGATACGCGGCCAGCGCGGTCAGTGTTTCGCCGTCCAGATGATGGTACGAGGGCATCCGGTTGCCCGGCTTGATCTGTTGCGACCCTGCGATCCAGCCGGAAAGCGGGCCGATGCCGTTCGGCAAGGTGGCAGCTCCCAACGACAGGCGCGAACCGATATGAGTAAGGTCGGGACCGATCTCTCCGCCGGCATTGGCAGAGCCTTCCGCAATTCCGCGAATCTGGTGGCAGGACCCGCAGCCGGAGGCCAGGAAGGCATCGCGGCCACGCACAAGCTCCGGCGTGGCCGGCTCGGCCGCAGGTCGGCGCTGAGCCTCGATCCAGGCGTCGAATTCATCCGGCGGGTGCGCGACCACCCAGAACGACATCAGCGTATGCTGAAGTCCGCAGAACTCGGCACACTGTCCGCGCACCACGCCCGGTTCATCCATCTGGATCGTGATCCTGTTGGTCCTGCCGGGGATCAGGTCCATCTTGCCGTGAAGGGTAGGGACCCAGAAGCTATGGATGACGTCGCGGGTCGTCAGGTGGATCTCGACGGGCCGGCCGGCAGGGACATGGATCTCATTGGCGCTCTTGACGGTGCTGCCATCCGCCTGTGGATACTCGACTTCCCACCACCACATGACGCCGTCAACATTGACCCGGACCGGCTCGCGCCCTTCGGCCCTGGCGTTGCGTCCAAGATCGACCTTGCCGCCGACGGCAGCCGTATAAACAGACAGCGCGGTAAGGACCACGACCGGGAAAGCGACGCCGCCGAAGACGATCAGCTTGATCGGCGGAATGCCTTTGGTCCGTTCGGGCATGAACAAACCAAAGGCGAACATCGCCATGGTACCGGCGAAGATCGCAGCTCCGCCGATGAAAAGTAGCCAGGAAAAACGGGCGAGGACATCGCCGGCAGGACCGCGTGGTGCGAGTACGGCTTGCTCTCCCGAACACGCCGTCATGGCGAGCACGAGCGAGACAATCGCGAAGGCCTTGGCAACTCCAGCCGCACGACCTCTCACCGAGGCACCGTGCGAAGTGTGTAGAGATAGGCAGCCACGTGTCGGGCGTCGTCCTCGGAAATGCCGGTTTCCGGCATGGCGGTCTGTGGATCGACCGAGCGCGGGTGTGCAATCCAATGAATCATGTTCTCCGGCTTGTTCGGCATTCGTCCGGCTATATAGCCGCGCAGCCCCATGGCATTGAGCGGCGGCCCGACCAGACCACGGGCGCCGGCGATGCCTGGGATTACGTGGCAGGCGGCGCAGCCATACCGATTCGCTTCCAGGACCGAGCGGCCACGTTCCGCGACGCCGCCGGTGACCGTCAGCGGAGCCGGCGCCGACATCTCGTCATCGCCGCATGCGGCTAGTAAAAGCAGCAAAGCCGCATAGGGCGGGCGCATAGCCATAAGAGGCATTCCTGTCTTTTCTCGAACAGGTGCCAAACAGCGAAAAAGGGTGGATGGTTCAGCCGGAAAACCGCTTAACCTCAGCATTATCAATGATGCTCATAATTTATATTATGGAAATTACAGAATGAATATAACGGTATGGGGCTTGACCCGGCGATCGATAACCAGCATGATCAGTGAATTCGGAATTCCGAATTCACTGATCCAGACGAGGCTCACTGCCCATGAAACCCATAGCCACACAGCCGGTTCTCATCGATCAAGTCTACGAACGGCTTGTGGAATCCATTGCCGACGGCAGCCTGCTTCCTGGTAGCCGAATTCGCCAGGAAGAACTTGCTGAGTGGCTTGGCGTATCGCGGCAGCCGGTAAGTCACGCACTTCAACTCCTCAAGCACCAGGGTCTGCTGACGGAAAGTGGCAAGCGTGGTCTGACCATAGCCGCGCTCGACCCCGGCAGGATCGTCGATCTGTACCAAGTCCGGACATCGCTGGACGCCCTCGCCGCCCGTCTCGCTGCCCAGCGCGTCAAGGCAGGTTCAGCCAGCGCATCGCAGCGTGTCCAATTTGAAGAATCGCTGGAACGTGGCGCGTCGTTGAAGCCGGATCGTTCGGCCGCGGTGTTCATTCAGGCTGATGTCGAATTCCACACGGCCATCTACCGCCTGTCCGGTAATTCGGCGATCGAGGAAACCGTGGCAGCCCAGTGGCCGCATCTTAAACGCTCCATGGGCGTGGTTCTCGACAATCCCGACGAGCGCCTTCTTGTCTGGCATGAACATGCCGTCATCGCTCGTTTCATCCTGGCCGGCGATGTGCGGCAGGCTGAAGCCGCAGCTCATGATCATGCCAGCCGCGCCGGGACTGAAACTGCTAGACGCCTAACGCAACTAACGGCCACCGAAGCCGCTTGATCAATCGAAACGAGAGCCGTGAATGGCTCCAGAATCTGGAGGGAACGACCATGAAACTGACAGCAGAACAACTCAAGAACTTCGAAGAGCAAGGTTACATCTTCCTGCCGGAATGCTTTTCTCCGGAGGAAGTCGAGATTCTTCGATCTGAAGCCGAGAACATCTATCGCTCCGACCGTCAGGAAGTCTGGCGTGAGAAAAGCGGCGCTCCCCGCACCGCCTTCGCCGCCCATACCTACAATGAAGCGTTCCGCATCCTGGGGGCTCATCCACGTCTGATTGAGCCTGTCGAACAATTCTTCGGCGAAAAGCTCTACATGCACCAGTACAAGATCAACGCCAAGGCTGCCTTCGACGGCGAAGTCTGGCAATGGCACCAGGATTATGGAACATGGGCCAGAGATGACGGCATGCCGGAAGCCCGCGCCATGAACATTTCGGTCTTCATCGACGAAGTCATGCCGATCAACGGACCGCTGATGCTGATCCCCAGGAGCCACAAGCACGGCACGCTGGCTGCGGGCCACGACAAGCAGACGACGTCCTATCCGCTTTGGACGCTGGAACATGATAGCGTAAGCAAGCTGGTCGATGAGGGCGGTATCGTGGCGCCGACCGGCAAGCCGGGTTCGGTTTTGATGTTCCACGGCAATCTGGTCCATGGTTCGGCGGGTAACATAACCCCCTACCCTCGCAAGATCGTTTATCTGACGCTCAACTCGGTTTCTAACTACATCCGCAAGCTGACACGGCCGGAATGGATCGCGCATCAGGATTTCACGCCGATCAAGACCGTCGCCGACGATGCGCTGCTCGACTATGCGCGTTCGCACCGGATGGCGGCGGAGTAGATCATGAACCTTCACCAACTCCTCAAGGAGCGCGTGGCCGCCGGGCGGCCGGTTCGGGTCGCTCTGATCGGCGCAGGCAAGTTCGGCTCGATGTTCCTGTCGCAGATTCCGACGACGCCCGGCCTGGAAATCGCCGTGATCGCCGATCTCGATCCCGAGCGGGCCAGGAATGCCTGCCGGCAGGTCGGCTGGGACAATGGCCGGATCGAACGGACCGAGTTTGTTACGTCGGGGGCCGAAGCATGCGGCCACCCGGAGGTTGAGGTCGTCGTGGAAGCGACCGGTTCCCCGGCTGCCGGTATCGCTCATGCCAGGGCGGCGATTGCAGGCGGTAAGCACATCGTCATGGTCAATGTCGAAGCCGACGTTCTGGCCGGGCCTCTGCTGGCGGAGGAGGCGCGGGGCAAGGGCGTCGTTTATTCGATGGCTTATGGCGACCAACCGGCGCTGACATCCGAACTGGTCGATTGGGCGCGGTCGTGTGGGTTTCAGGTTGTTGCCGCGGGTAAGGGTACGAAGTACCTGCCGCTGTTCCATAATGTCACTCCTGATGATGTCTGGAGCCATTACGGACTGACTGCGGAGGAAGCCCGGCGTGGCGGGATGAACGCCCAGATGTTCAACTCCTTCCTTGACGGTACCAAGTCGGCCATCGAGATGGCGGCTATCGCCAATGCTTGCGAGTTGGACGTTCCATCCGACGGGTTGCTGTTCCCACCCTGCGGTGTCGATGACCTGCCCCATATTCTGCGTCCCCGAGAAGCTGGCGGCGTGTTGGAAAAGGAAGGAATGGTCGAAGTCGTTTCATCCTTGGAGCGGGATGGCCGGCCGGTTTTCCGGGATCTGCGTTGGGGCGTTTATGTGGTTCTGAAGGCTCCCAACGATTACGCCAAAGCCTGTTTCAAGCAGTACGGTCTGAAGACTGACGACAGCGGCGTCTATGCCGCCATGTACAAGCCGTATCACCTGATCGGGCTTGAGCTTGGTATTTCAGTACTGTCGGCAGCCTTGCGTCATGAGCCTACCGGCCAGACTCGCAGCTTCCGTGGCGACGTGGCTTCGGTTGCCAAGCGGGATTTGAAGGCTGGGGAAATGCTGGATGGCGAAGGCGGCTATACCGTCTGGGGCAAGCTGGTTTCGGCTGAACAGAGCCTCAAGATGGGCATTCTGCCCATCGGCCTTGCTCACAAGGTAAAGTTGCGTAACGACGTTACGGCCGGTCAAGCCGTGACGTGGTCTGACATCGAGATTCCGAACGACAGCGAGGCGGTTCGGGTGCGCCAAGCTATGGAACAGAGGTTTCAGCTAACTCGATGACCAGTCCGTCATAGGCCGGTTCGACCCCAGCCGGCAGAAGCCGGCTGATCTCGTCGTAGTCCACGGTCTGGTTCATGTGGGTCAGGTAGGCTTTACGCGGCCTGACCCGCTTGATCCACTCGAGCGTCAGTTCCAGATGCGCATGGACAGGGTGCGGCGGTGCGATCCGGACGCAGTCCACTATCCAGGTATCGATACCTTCCAGAGCCTGGAAGGCCGCTTCATCCAGCCTGACGACATCGGTCGAGTAGGCGAAGTTGCCGAACCGGAATCCCAGCGATTTCATCCAGCCGTGGTCCTGCTCGAAAGGCAGGATCTCCATGCCGCCGACGCTGAAGGGGCCGGTAATCTCATGGGATACCAGCATCGGCTTGTAGTAGAGCCCACCCGGTTTGATCGGCGTGAAACAGTAGCCGAACCGATGCATCAGGTCGTCCAGCGTTGCCCGGTCGGCGTAGAGATCCAACGGCGCCGACATCGCAATGTTGATCCCGCGCAGGTCATCCAGCCCATGCGTGTGGTCGGCGTGCGAGTGGGTGTAGATCACAGCCGTCAGCCAAGTCACTCCAGCCGCGATCAACTGCTCGCGGACATCGGGGCCACTGTCCACCAGAACGCGCACTCCGCAATCTTCGACCAGGATCGACGGACGGCTGCGTCGGTTCTTCGGGTTGGTGGGATCGCAAGCCCCCCAGTCGCCACCGATCAGCGGAACGCCGGCAGAGCCGCCGGACCCGAGAACCGTGATCTTCATGACACCGGCGCCGGCATCCGGTTGAAGAGACGAAGGAAATTCTCCGTCGTCCGGGCCGCCAGTTCATCGACCGGGATGCCCTTGACCTCCGCGACGACGGCGGCGGTATGAGCGACGAAGGCCGGTTCGTTGCGCTTGCCGCGCTTCGGCATCGGCGCCAGGAAGGGCGCATCCGTTTCGACCAAAATTCGGTCCAGCGGGACCGAGCGGACGATGTCGCGTAGCTCCTCGGACTTCCGGAAAGTGACGATGCCGGACAGCGAGATGTAGAAGCCGAACTCCAGGGCCTGTTCCGCCAGCTCCCGGCCGGAGCTGAAGCAGTGCAGGACTCCGCGCAAGCCCTGCCCTGCCCCTTCCTCCTTCAGGATCCTGGCGGTATCCGCATCCGCGTCGCGGGTGTGGACGATGATCGGCAAGTCGGTTTCCCGGCAGGCCTGGGCGTGGATGCGGAAACCGGCTTCCTGGATGTCGCGCGGACTGTTGTCGTAGAAGTAGTCGAGCCCGGTTTCACCGATGCCAACGACTTTTGGATGTGTCGACAGCTCCACCAGCTTTTCGACCGAGGTGACGGACTGCTCCTCCGCCGCCTGATGGGGATGGACGCCGACGGTGCAGTAGACTTCCTCATAGGATTCGGCGATTTCGCGAATCTGGTCGAACCGGCTGATACGGGTGGAGATCGTAACCATCCGGCCGACCCCTGCCCGCTTCGCGCGCGCCACGATTTCGTCCCGTTCCTCGGCGAAGTCCGGGAAATCCAGATGGCAGTGACTGTCGATCAGCATCGCGCTCAGTTTCCCGCTTCCTCGACGAACCGAGGGAACACGCCCTGCGGCGGCGGCAGAGGCGTTCCCGATGCAAGTGCCTGCCCCTCCGCCAGCCGGTCGAAGCCGCGCTCTTCCTGCGGTACTGCGAGCTGATCCAGGATCTTCGCCGAGGCGTCGGGCATCAGCGGCTGGGTCAGGATCGCCAGCCGGCGGATCGTCTCTGCCAGCACATACAGCACCGTGCCCATACGGGCCGGATCGGTCTTGCGCAGAGCCCAGGGCGCCTGCTCATCGACGTAGCGGTTGGCATCGCCGATCACGCCCCAAAGTGCTTCGATCGCCTTGTGGAAAGCCTGCACAGATAACTCCCGCCGGACGGTTTCCAGCAGCAAAGCGGAGGCTCCCAGCAGTTTATGATCCGCTTCGGTGAACTCACCATGCTGCGGCACGGTGGCGCCGCAGTTCTTCTGGATCATCGACAGCACGCGCTGGACAAGGTTCCCGTAATCGTTGGCGAGGTCGCCATTCAGCCGGTTGACCATGGCGCGCCTGGAGAAGTCGCCGTCGTTGCCGAACGGCACTTCGCGCAGCAGGAAGTAGCGCGTCGGATCAAGGCCGTAGGTCGAGACCAGGGCATCGGGCGCCACCACGTTGCCCAGCGACTTCGACATCTTCTGGCCTTCGATGGTCCACCAGCCATGGGCGAATACACGCTTCGGCGGCTCCAGGTCTGCCGCCATCAGGAAGGCCGGCCAGTAGACCGTGTGGAAACGCAGGATGTCCTTGCCGACCATGTGGAGGTCGGCCGGCCAGTACTTGCCGTAGTCACTGTCGGGCGCGGTGTTGGGATAACCGACGGCGGTAATATAGTTGGTCAGCGCGTCGAGCCAGACATACATGATGTGCTGCTCGTCGCCCGGCACCGGCACGCCCCAGTCGAAGGTCGTGCGGCTGACCGACAGGTCGCGCAGGCCCGACTTGACGAAGGCCATGACCTCGTTGCGCTTGCCCGGCGGCAGGATGAAGTCCGGATTGTCCTCGTAGAACTTGATCAGCCGGTCCTGCCAAGCAGAGAGGCGGAAGAAGTAGCTGGGTTCCTCGACCCACTCGCACTCGGCGCCGGTAGGCGCCAGCTTCTTGCCGCTTGGCGTCGTGGTCAGCTCGTCCTCGCCGTAGAAGGCTTCGTCGCGGACGGCGTACCAGCCGGCGTAGGAGCCGAGATAGATTTCCCCCTTGTCGGCCAGCTTGCGCCACAGCGCCTGACAGGCTTCGATGTGGCGCGGTTCGGTCGTGCGGATGAAATCGTCGTTGGAATAGTTCATCGCGGCCGCGAGGTCGCGGAAGTTCTGCGAGACCCTGTCGGTAAAGGTCTGCGGATCGATGCCGGCCAGCTTGGCCGATTTCTCCACCTTCTGGCCGTGCTCATCGGTGCCGGTCAGGAACTTCACGTCGTAGCCGTCGAGGCGCATGAAGCGGGCCATGACATCGCACGCGAGGGTCGTGTAAGCGTGGCCGATATGCGGTACGTCGTTGACGTAGTAAATCGGCGTCGTGATGTAATAGGGCTTTGACCCAGCCATTTCGGCTCTCCTGCGCGGCGTGTCGTCTTCTATATATGGTACCGCCCCGCCTCAGGCGGAGGCGGCTGCCTCCACCGTCTGCAAGGCATTCAGAATGACTTGTTTTCGATCGAGATTGGCGCTTTCGGCCCGTGCGAAAAGACGGTTGACCTTTTCCCACACCTCAACCCACCGATCAAGGCCGCGATCCCCGGCCAGCCGGGACATCAAGGCTGCCTCGCCAGGAACCACTTCGGGAGGGAGCGCTTCCCGCGCGATAGAGCGCGCAAAGCGGGCCAGCCACCATACCAGCAGATCCGTCACCGCATAGTATGCCGTATCGGAACCCTTGCGCGCCAGCTTGTCGCCGAGGCCATGCGCCGCAACCAGATCGAGCCGGGGAAGAGTTCCCAGCAACCCCATCAGGTCGCGGTAGAGCGTCAGCCCACCCGCCGAGGCGAGGTCGAGTGCGCGGCCGATGCTGCCTTCGGCCAGCCGGGCGAGTGCTGCCCGGTCCGCGTCAGGCAGGTCCGGCTGATGCCGTCCCAGCAGGTCGCTTACGACCTCCTCCGGCAGAGGCGGCAGCAGCAGCTTGCGGCAGCGTGAGCGGATCGTGGGGAGCAGACCGCCAGGATTCTCGGTCACCACGAGAAGCACGGTGCGCGCCGGCGGCTCCTCCAGGATCTTCAGAATCGCGTTCTGGCCGCTGGTGTTGAGCCGGTCGGCTCCGTCCACGATCACGACTCGCCAGCCGCCTTCGGCTGCGGTCAGGTGCAGGAAGGGCGCTATCCGGCGGACTTGATCGACCGGAATGTCGGTCTTCAGGCGGCCCTTCGCCACGTCGAACGGACGTTCGATGGTCAGCAGGTCGGCGTGTCCATTGGACGCAACCCGTGTGAACACGGGATGCGTCGGGGCGACATGGAGACTGGTGGCGGGCGGCGGATCGCCGAACAACCCGCCGGTTGCCTCTTCGCCGTTGGACAGGACGAAGCGGGCGAAACGGAATGCCAACGTCGCCTTGCCAATACCGGGAATGCCGCCGATCAGCCACGCGTGCGGCAGCCGGCCGGAGTTCCAGGCATCCAGCAGCACCTGTTCGGCGGCATGGTGGGCCAGCAGGTCGGGGTTGTGACGCGGATCGAGGAATTCCGTGGTCATGACGGCAGGCGGTCGGCGACGGCTTTCATGATGGCGGCATGGACCTCTTCCACACTGCCGGACGCGTCGATGACGACGCAGCGGTCCGGCTCGCGCGCGGCGATTGCTAGGAAGCCTTCCCGCAGGCGGTGATGGAAGGTCAGGTCCATCCGTTCGTAGCGGTCCTCACCGTCGTGCCGCGCATGGGCACGGCTGACGCCTGCTTCCGGCGGGATGTCGAGGATCAGGGTCAGGTCGGGAGCGAAACCGCCGACGGCGACTTCGTACAACCGTTCGATCGGTTCGCGGCCGAGGCCGTGACCGTAGCCCTGATAGGCCATGGTGCTGTCGGCGAAGCGGTCGGACACGACCCAGCGGCCGGCATCCAGCGCCGGCCAGACCGTCCGCGCC
>DASQKT010000407.1:0-6859 GCA_035630415.1 Skermanella sp. | reverse complement strand
GCGCTGTCCGTCCTTGCGACACGCTTCGAACTGCCGGAGGCGGAGGTCTCCGGTCTGGCGCAGCGCATCGCGCGCTTCGACCGCTCGCTCGACGCCCCGCTACGCGGCGGCGAGGGAGACGACGGGACCGCAATGATCGATCACCTGACCGCCGATCAGCCTAATCCGGAGGAAATCGTGGAGGAACGCAGCATCGGCCGTCTTTGGGCCGGCCTGATCGACAAGGCGCTCGCGATGCTGCCGGCCCGTGAGGCGGCCATCATCCGGCAACGCCACATGAGCGACGCCGCCCCCACCTTCGAAGCGATCGGGCGGGAGCTTGGAATTTCCAAGGATCGCGTCAGGCAGTTGGAAAAGCGGGCGCTGATGCGGCTTCGGGAAATGCTGAAACCATCAGCAACGGCCCACGGCCTCCCTGGGGCTTGATTACCGGCGCCAGTGCCCCAGCACCTGAGCCTCGGGAGCGGGTATCGCCGAGTTCACCGGCGGAGCGGCCACGGCCTCAGCCGGCCAGTTCCCGCGACCGGGCGGTCGCAGCCGCGATGGCGCGGTCGAACAGCGGCTGTATTCCGTCGTCCGCCATCAGGACTTCCAGGGCCGCCTGCGTCGTGCCGTTGGGGCTTGTCACGTTCTTGCGAAGCGACGCCGCCGGTTCGATCGACCGGGCAGCCAGTTCGCCGCTGCCGGCAACTGTCGCCCGCGAGATCTTCATGGCGAGATCTTCAGGCAATCCGGCTGCCACTCCAGCCTTGGCCAGTGCCTCGATCAGCAGGAAGACATAAGCCGGACCACCACCGGACACCGCGGTAACGGCGTCGATCATCCCCTCGTCATCGACCCAGGCGACCTGACCGACGGCACCCATCAGCGTTTCGCACAGACGGCGCTGCTCCGGCGTGGCGGCGGCATTGGCCGCCAGTACGGTCATTCCCCGTCCGACCGACGCCGGCGTATTGGGCATGGCGCGCACGATGGCGGCGTCGGCCCCCAGCAGGCCCGCGAAATAATCGATCGTCTTGCCGGCTGCGATCGACAGAAAGACCGTACCCGGCCGGACGAAACCCGCATAGCCCGGCACGACTTCGTCCATGACCTGCGGCTTGACGGCAAGAACCACCACATCGGGATCGAAACCGGAAGGGATACGGGACACGCCGGCACACCGCACGATCCGCTGTCCTGTCGCACCCATGTCGGTGGGAAATGCGCCCTGCGGCTCCACCACGACCACCTGATCGACGCTGCGGGCGGCAAGCCAGCCATCCAGCAGCGCGCCGCCCATCTTGCCGCAACCGACCAGCAGCAAAGAACAACCCATGATCACGCCTCGCCGACGGTATCGAGGATGGCGGCGGTGACCGCTTCGGATGCGGTCTTGCCATCGTTGATGACGAACTGGAAGGCCGGATAATAGCGCTCGGATTCCAGCAGCGCTATCTCCACCAGATCCTCCAGCTGCTCCACGCTCGCGCGCGGAGCGCCGCGCAGCAGGATCGTGTGGCGGAACATCGGTGTATGCTCGTCCGGACAAACGTCGAAATGGCCGAGCCACATCCGCGCATTGATGTCGGCCAGCAGTTCGTTGATATCGGACCGGCGCGCGGCCACTGACTTCAGGTCGAATTGACAGGAGAACTGCATCGCGCTTACATCCTCTTGCCAGACGAAGTAGAGCCGATAGTCGCACCAGCGGGCCGCGATCTCGACAATCAGCTCATCGTCGTTCGAGCGGTCGAAAGGCCACTGGTTGGCAACCACGATCTCTTCGATCATGTCCAAGGGATTGAGCGTCGTGCTAGGTGACTCTTCGACGGCGACTGCCGGCATGCCTGCGACTCCTTGATCGCGCGCGGTTGGCGGCAACGGCCCCTTCGATCGTCCGGCAGTTCCGGGCCGGTCGGATTTATATGCCCCGATATGTTGTATCAAGGAGATCGTGGGGCTACTACCGCAGGTAACGTGACAGAACAGCCACGGACGCGCAACAGAATTCCGTAATTTGATTCAATCCTCACCCAAGGAACGCGGTGCGTCGCTCAGGCTCCGATCGGCGGTTCAAGTCCCGTCAGGAAGCTTCGGACGCCGGTGGATGCTCGGCCGCGCCATGGGTCCGCGCCGACCGCTTCGGGCCGGGTGCGCCATGGGACAACTCCCGTTCGGCGACCAGGGTCGCGACCAGCGCTTCCAGCGCGGTCACCCGCTCCGTCAGGTCTTCCTGCTCCGTCCGGGCCTTCACCGCCATCTCGCGGGCAGCCTCGAACTCCTCGCGGCTGACTACGTCCATCTGGCTCAGGATGCGCTCGAACTGCTGGCGCACCTGGGCCTCGACCTCGCCGCGCAGTCCGGTCAGCGCGCCGATGGCGCCGCCCGCAACCCGCGCCAGATCATCGAGAAGCTTATTATCGACCTGCATGAGTACCATATCCTTACACAACGGAGCTATTATGGGGCTCGCTCCGGCCCGATGCAACGGGGCATCACTTGCGGCGGTGCGGCAAGCATGCCTATAAGGTCGGCGACACAGCGGGAGATCCCGCCTCCCGGCCAATCCCGTGGAAGGCGGCCGCCTTCAAGATATCGCCTTCAGGATACCGCCTTCAGGTCCCGGCCGCCTTATCTCGGGCCGCCTTAGATTGAGCCGAACCGCCGCATGCTTGCCATCCTGTTCCCCGCCATCGACCCGATCGCGATCCAGATCGGGCCTCTCGCGATCCGCTGGTATGCGCTGGCCTACCTGATCGGCTTCGTCGCCGGCTGGCGCTACTGCATCCATCTCGCCCGCAAGGACCAGCGGCCGCCGACGGCGATCGATTTCGACGACTTCCTGACCTGGGCGGTGGTCGGCGTGATCCTCGGCGGACGGCTGGGCTACGTGCTGTTCTATAATACCGGCTATTACCTGAACAATCCGCTGGAAGCCCTGGCGGTCTGGCACGGCGGCATGTCGTTCCACGGCGGCATGCTGGGCGTGATCGCCGCCATCTTCCTGTTCGCCCACAAGCGCGGGTTCTCGCCGCTCGCCTTGGGCGACCTGATTTCCTGCGCCGTGCCGATCGGCCTGTTCTTCGGGCGGATCGCCAACTTCGTCAATGCGGAGCTATGGGGCCGGGTGACCGACGTCCCCTGGGGCGTGATCTTCCCCGGCGAGCGCGCCGGCGGCCTCCCCCGCCATCCCAGCCAGTTGTACGAAGCGGCGCTTGAAGGGCTGATGCTGTTCGTCGTGCTGGCAATCCTCGCCAGGCGCCCGTCCATCCGGAACCGGCCCGGCACCCTCGGCGGAGTCTTCCTCGCCGGCTATGGCCTCAGCCGGATCGTCGTGGAGTATTTTCGGGAACCCGACCCGCAACTAGGCTTCCTGCTGGGCGGCCACGTTACGATGGGCCAGATCCTGTCCCTCCCCATGGTGCTCGTAGGGCTGGCGCTGATCGTCATCGCCCGCCGGCGAGGCGAACTGAGCCGGCAAGCCGGCAGCGAGGGCGCGCGTGATGGTGCCTGAAGCCCGGCCTCCCGATTCCCCCTTGCCCGATTCCCCTTTGACGGAACACCTGAAGCGAAGGATCGCGGTAGAAGGGCCTCTCTCCGTCGCTTCGTTCATGGGCGACGCGCTGGGTCACCCGAAGTGCGGCTACTACATTACCGCCGACCGTTTCGGCGCCGCCGGCGATTTCATCACGGCGCCTGAAATCAGCCAGATGTTCGGAGAGTTGGTCGGTCTCTGGTGTGCTCATACCTGGGCGGCCATGGGCTCGCCGGATCGCGTGAACCTCGTCGAGCTTGGGCCGGGCCGAGGCACGCTGATGCGCGACGCGCTGAGAGCCGCCGCGATGCTGCCGCCCTTCCGGGAGGCCCTGCGCGTCCATCTGGTCGAAACCAGTCCCGTTCTCCGCAGTCGGCAGGGCGAAGCGCTGGCCCCTGCCCTTGAGGGCGGCAAGCCCGTCTGGCACGACAGCTTCGCCACGGTGCCCGACGGTCCGCTGCTGGTGATCGCGAACGAGTTCTTCGACGCCCTGCCGATCCGCCAGTTCGAGAAGACGCCCCATGGCTGGACCGAACGTCTTGTCGATGTCGATCCCGACGGCGGCGGCTTCCGGATCGTGCTGGACCGCCGGCCCGGTCCGGTCGAAGCGCTGATCCCGGCGCGTGTCCGCATATCCCCCGTGGGAAGCGTGTTCGAGATCTGCCCGGCCGCCACCGCGATCGCCCGCGAGTTGGGCGGACGACTGGCCGGCTCCGGCGGTGCCGCATTGATCGTCGATTACGGGCATCCGCGTTCGGCGGCGGGAGAGACCCTTCAGGCTGTCCGGCGCCATGCCTTCGTTCCCGTGCTGGACGATCCTGGAGAGGCCGACCTGACCGCCCATGTCGATTTCGAGATGCTGGCCGATGCGGCAAAAGCGGGCGGAGCCGGCGCATGGGGTCCCGCTTCCCAAGGCGAATTCCTGATGTCTCTCGGTATCCAGGAGCGAGCGGCGATGCTGCGCCAACGCGCGACGCCGGAGCAGACCGCCGACATCGATCGGGCGGTGCAACGCTTGATTGGTGAAACGGAGATGGGCACATTGTTCAAGGTTCTGGCGCTTACCGGCCCCGGACAGGACGCTCCCGCCGGCTTCGAGCCACGGCCTTAGTCCTGAGAGAAGGCTTCGGGACCGGCCAAGCGGTTTCCGACCATTTCCGACCGATCAAACCATTCAATGCGGACTCTCCAGTGATCACATCCGGCGCGCTCGACGATATCTCCGCCGTCAGACACGGCTTCATGACCCGCGCGGGCGGCGTCAGCTCCGGGATCTACGGCAGTCTCAACTGCGGCCTCGGGTCCTCCGACGATCCGGCCAGCGTGGTGGAGAACCGCCGGCGCTGCGCCGCCCGCTTCGACCTTGAGGCGGACCGTCTGGTCACGCTCTATCAGATCCACAGCCCCGACGTGGTCACGGTGGAGCGGCCCTGGGCGCCGGGCGAAGCCACGCCCAAGGCGGACGCCATGGTGACCGCCACGCCCGGCATCGCCCTTGGCATCCTGACCGCCGACTGCGTTCCGGTCCTGCTAGCCGACAGGGAAGCGAAGGTCATCGGCGGCGCCCATGCCGGCTGGAAAGGCGCCAGGGGTGGCGTCCTAAAGGCCACCGTGGCGGCCATGGTGGCGCTGGGGGCGCGGCCGGAAAGGATCGCCGCGGCCATCGGCCCTTGCATCGCTCAACGCTCGTACGAGGTCGGACCGGAGTTCCCCGAGCGTTTCCTGGCCGAGGACGAGACCAACGCCGACTTCTTCATCCCGGCGCACCGGGGCGGACACTCCCTGTTCGACATAGGCGGCTATGTCGCGCGCAAGCTGGCAAAGGCTGGCGTCGGGACAATTCAGCGCAGCCCCAACGACACCGTGAGCGAGGAAGACAGCTTTTTCAGCTACCGGCGGGCCACCCTGCGCGGCGAGGCGGACTACGGCCGGGGCATTTCCGTGATCATGCTGCGGGACTGAAAAACCGGCCTGAAACCTACCACTTACGGAGCATTTCATGCCCTATGTGATCATGCTCATCGCCTTCTGCATCCTGGGCCTGATGGTCAGTTGCGTGATCTGACGGAACCAGTGCTGGACCTCGGCGTTAGGCCCATGTGCGAGGCGCATGGTGGCTTCCACGGCCGTCATCAAACATTTACATGTGTGGGTCGCGCTGATATGTTCCCGGCCGATTTCGTGTTGCACCGTGTTCAATATTATCGGCCGGCGGCAACGGCACTGTTTCCAGAAGAGAGCTGTGAAGTATGAAAGTCATTGCCGGCAACAGCAACCGGCCATTGGCCGAAGCCATTTCGGCCGCGCTCAACGTGCCGTTGACCAAGGCCAGTATCCGGCGCTTCTCGGACATGGAAGTGTTCGTGGAAATACTGGAGAACGTCCGGGGTGAGGACGTCTTCGTCATTCAGTCGACGTCGTACCCGGCCAACGACAACCTGATGGAACTGCTGGTGACCATCGATGCGTTGCGCCGTGGTTCGGCCCGCCGCATCACCGCAGTGCTGCCCTATTACGGCTATGCGCGCCAGGATCGCAAGACGGGTCCGCGCACGCCGATCTCCGCCAAGCTGGTCGCCAATCTGATCACGATGGCCGGCGCCAACCGCGTCCTGACGCTCGACCTGCATGCCGGTCAGATCCAGGGCTTCTTCGACATCCCGCTCGACAATCTGGAAGGTGCGCCGGTTTTCGTGCGGCACATCCAGGAGACGACCAAGACGGGCGAGCAGCTCGTCATTGTGTCGCCCGACGTCGGCGGCGTGGTACGCGCCCGCGCCATCGCCAAGCGGCTCGACGCCGATCTGGCGATCATCGACAAGCGGCGTGAGCGCGCCGGCGTGTCGGAAGTGATGAACATCATCGGCGAGGTCGAAGGCCGGCGCTGCATCCTGGTTGACGACATCGTGGACAGCGGCGGCACCCTGTGCAACGCGGCCACCGCCCTGATGAAGGAAGGCGCCAAGTCGGTCAGCGCCTATGTCACCCACGGGGTCCTGTCCGGCGGCGCGGTCGCCCGCGTATCCGCTTCTCCGCTGGAAATGCTGGTCACCACGGACAGCATCCAGGCGACCGAAGCCGTACGCGTGTCGCGCAACGTCCGCCAGTTGACCATTGCCCCGCTGATCGCCGAGGCGATCACCCGGATCAGCGAGGAGCGTTCGGTTTCCAGCCTCTTCAACTGAGCGCTGGGCCAGCTGATCCTGGACCGGCCGATCATCGAATTCGGCGAAGCCCCATACGGGGCTTTCGCCACTGGGACCTGCGGTCGGCGCCAAGCAAGGCGGCCGCGGTACGTCCGGCACCCCTGGAGGCCGGCGTCCACCCAAGGGCGGTCCTGAA
>DASQKT010000406.1:0-12712 GCA_035630415.1 Skermanella sp. | reverse complement strand
GGCTGGGCTGGACCGCGTAGCTGATGTTCATCCCCCACTTGGACCCGTCGCCCAGGAGCCGGGCGAACAGATCCCGGTCCTGGGGGGTGGTGATGATCAGCACGTCCCGGATACCCGCCAGCATCAGGGTGCTGAGCGGGTAATAAATCATTGGCTTGTCATAGACGGGAAGAAGCTGCTTGCTCACCACGCTGGTGATGGGAGCAAGCCGCGTCCCTGACCCGCCGGCCAGGATGATACCCTTCATTATTCAGCGGCCTCGGACCGGCGCAACGCGTCGGCTTCCGCAGGCCCGATATCGAAGATGCCGCCGTACAGTTCGACCTGACGGATGATGGCGTGCCACTTCACCAGGTCCTTGTACCAGTCAAGCGTGATCGTCTCGGTGGTGCGGTCCAGTTCGCCGCTGTCGAGCTTGGCAGCGATCTCGCGGATGCCGTCCTGGGCGACCAGCTTGGCCTTCCAGCCCAGCGCTTCGATCTTGTCGAACGAGACGCGGTACGACCGGGTGTCGGCATCGCCGTACCACTCGATCTCGACCTTGTTCGGCAGGGTATCGACAACGATCTGGGCGAGCTGGCCGAGCTGGTAGTTGTTGACCTCGGAGCCGACGTTGAAGATCTTGCCGTTCACCTTTTCGGCAGGCGCCGTCAGCATGAAGATCTGGGCCGACGCGGTGTCGCGGACATGGACCATCGGGCGCCACTGGCTGCCATCACGCATCAGCGGGAGCACGTTGGTCTTCCAGGCGCCGTAGGTCATGCCGTTGATCGCCAGATCGAGGCGCATGCGCGGGCTATAGCCGTACACGGTGGACTGGCGCAGCACGATGACCGTGAACTTGTCGTCGGCCAGCGGCAGGACGCCGTGCTCGGCCTGCTCGTTCGCCTTGGCGTACGTGGTAAGCGGATTGGTCGGGGTTTCCTCGTTGGCAATCACGCCGTCGGGCTGGAAACCGTAGATGCTGCACGAGGACGGCAGAATGTAGCGCTTGACGCCGGCCTGCTTGGCCAGCTCGGCGCACCGCACCCGAGCCTTGTGGTTGACGGCCCAGGTGACGTCCTGGAACAGTTCGCCGCTGGGATCGTTGGAAATGGCGGCCAGATCGATGACGGCGTCGATACCCGCAAAATCGGAGACCTTCAGCCGGCGTACGTCTTCACGGACCATCTCCAGGTCGGGATGGGACTTCAGGAGTTCGTGACCGAAAAAGAACCGGTCGACCGCACGCACGGCATAACCCTGCTCGAGCAGCATCGGAACCAGGGAAGTGCCGATATAACCGCCGGCGCCGGTGACCATTACACGCTGCATAATTTATTCCTCGGCTGGTGCAAAGTTGGGCAAAGCACAGACCCGCGATTCCCGCGATAAATGAAAAACCTGTGCGATGACGTTATTCTGTTAAGGTCCGTATAAAGACCGGGCATCCACACTAGCGGACTGTGCCCATATTAAGCGAAGATCTGCGTTGCTACAGCTATCGCTTCGGTAGTTACTCGATATAATCGAACGGGAGTGCGGAGCATTCGTTCCGTATTCTCTGAAGAGGGAAACGGGGTGCTCTTATCAGGCTCCCCCGTTCACTCGTTCTAAGTCCCGTGCGATACTCTCTTACGAGTGCCCTATTCGAGATCAACCTAAGAGGACACCCGCTTTTAGAAGGTGTCGGAGAGAGTTTGTATTCGTCAGAAGGTGTCCGGCAGATCGCGAAGGCGCGGCTGCACTTTATCCTTGTCTGACAGAACGGCTTCTTCCGCCGAAACCGGCCATTCGATGCCCAGATCCGGGTCGTTCCACAGCAAGCCACGATCGTGGCTGGGCGCGTAGAAGTTGGTCACCTTGTAGATGACCTCCGTATCGGGCTCGAGCGTCACGAAACCGTGCGCGAAGCCGGCCGGAACCAGGATCTGGCGGCCGGTTTCCGCATCCAGCTTGGCCGAGACGTGCTGGCCGAAGGTCGGAGAACCTTTGCGGAGGTCGACCGCCACGTCCAGGATGGCGCCCCGCACGACGCGGACCAGCTTGTCCTGGGCATAGGGTTCGAGCTGGAAGTGCAGGCCCCTGATCGTGCCGGCGGGAGCCGACAGCGAGTGGTTGTCCTGCACGAATTCCTTCGTGAACCCGATGCCTTCCAGCACCTTCCTGTTGTAGGTTTCGACAAAGAAGCCGCGATGATCGCCGAACTTGCGGGGCGTCAGCAGCTTCACGTCCGGAATGGCCGTTTCGACGATTTCCATGGATGACCCGGATCAGAAGAAGCGTTCGGGGATGCGCACGACGTCGTCGGGCAGCACCTGCGTATTGATGGGCGCGCGGCGCTCGATCTTCTCGGCGTCGGTGCCGCGGGTAATCAGGATGTAGTCCTGCTGACCCCGGTAGGTATAACCGCCGGCCATCGCGACGGCGGTCGTCGCGGTCATGCCGTTGACGTAAGGGTACTGACCGGGCTTGGTGACTTCGCCGATGATGTAGAACGGGCGGAAGGTCACGACCTCGGCGCTGACCCGTGCGTCACGCACGTAGCCTTCGTTCAACTTTTGGGCAATGGCCATCTCAAGCTGGCGAGCCGTCTTTCCCTTGGCGTTTATTTCGCCAACCAGAGGCATCGCGACATAACCGGCGCCATCGACGCGGAAAGTGCCGGAAAGCTGCTCCTGGCCGAATACAGTGACGCGGACTTCGTCGCCGGCGCCCAACTGATACTCGCCAACGGAGGCGGTTTGTGTTTCGAGCGGCGCGTTCGAGCCGGTATTCTGGCACGCCGCCAGAGCAACCGCCACGACGCAGCCCGTCGCGACTTTCTTCCAGGTAGCAAAAAACATCGGTTCCTCTTCTCTGGGCCTTGCCGAATAGTCTGGGCCGTATCGTTTGGCTCGCCGGAGCGGCCATCGGCCCCAGTCCGACAGCGGTCCCAAGCAATCCCTTACGACCACACGAATACTATCGGTAATGGCGCTAAACTGAAAAAGAGTAGAGGAATTAAGCCGATGGCAGTACGGAAGGACAATCAATAATCTTTTTCATGTCATATCTGATATTCCTCAGCGACATCGAAATATCGGACTGCCCACCCCGCTTTTGTTTTAGCCTGATATTCGTGGCCGTTATCAGAACTTTAGGGGTAGCTGAAACGAAAACGGCGCCTGCTGAGCAGGCGCCGTGTAGTCCGGACAGAAGCCGTTTCCCGATTAGAGCTGGGCGCCAAGCCGAAGCAGGAACAGGTTCCGGTCATAATCCTCACCGGGAAGGTTCGAATCACGCGTCGAGTAGCTGTACGTCCCGCGCAGGTAGAAGTTCCGGTTGATGTTGTAGGTCGCACCGGCCTGAAGCAGGTAGAAGTCCTCCTCCTGGGAGGTATTCTGATAATCGTCCATCTGGTATTCGGCAAGCGCCGACAGGACGACGTTGCGCAGCAGCTCGTGATCGACGCCGACCTGGAAGGTCGTGCGGTCGCGCGGCGACGGAACGGCGCCGAAACCTTCTTCGACGCCACGGGTGATGTTGCCGCTGATCGAGGTGAGCTGAGTGACCGCGTAGTCCAGTTGCAGACCATAGGCCAAGCCGGTGAAGTTTTTGAACTGCGACTCGTCGTAGCTGCGGGAAAGATAGCCGACGAAGATTTCGCCGGTCAGCAGGTTGGTCAGGTCGAGCGTGGTGCCGACGACGGCTTCGTAGGTGTCGCTATCCGGCTTGACGGTGCCTTCATCGTACTCGGTGCGGGTATAGGTGAACCGGAGGAACGGCTGGTATCCCGGATAGAGATCGTACCCAACCTGACCCGTGGCGGAATACGCCCACTTGTCCCGGTCGTCCTGGTCCAGCGTCCTGCCGGTGATCGACGAAACGTCGTCGTAGTCCTCGTTCTCGGCGCCGACGCCGACCCGGCCGGTAACCCGGTTGAAGCGATGCTGATAAGCCAGCTCCGCGTTGGTCCGGGCGAACTCGATCGGCTCGCTCGCGGCCGTCGGCGAGTCGGGATCGCCGCGATCCTCGTGCAGCTTGCGGTAAGAGACATCGCCGACCAGGAACGAGTCGCCGGTGACGTCGAAACGACCGCCGCCGGTGAAGAAGTAGTCGATATAGTTTTCACTGGTTTGGTCGGCGTAGCGACCGATATCGGCGCCAGCACTGAATTTCAGGGCATGCCGGCTGAAATCGGACTGCACCGTGACCGTCGGCAGGACCTGGAACAGGAAGTCGCCTTCCTCGTTGTTCTCGGTCGCGAAGACGTTGTCGTCGTATGCCGTGCCCAGTTCGATCTTCGGGAAGATCAGAAAGCTGCCGGCGCGGACGCCGAGCGGGTCCAGTTCAGGCTTGGGACGGTCAAGGACGCTTGCCCCACGCCGCAATTCCTGGGCGATAACCGTGGTGCTGGTCCCTGCCAGCAACACAGCAGCACCAACGACCAGTGGCAAAGTCTTAATCTTCATCGCCCCCACCGAATATCGATTCCCGTTGAACATACAAAAAGCCTTTCGACCGGTTTTGCCCACCAGCCTGAAGTCAATGAAGCGAGAAACGGCGCTTTAGGCAACTACGCCGACAAGGAAGCGCTTCTTTGAGCGCACAGTGTGCCTAAACAATCACATATGACCTTTATCATAGATCGCTTCATGAGATCATTCAGGACTTGATGGAAGCGTGGCGCAGGATGCGATCAGTGGCCACTCGCCGCTTCCGCTTTGTTCAGGCGGCGCCCCAAGCTGCGACAGTATTCCGGCAGCGCACCCGCCGGCCAGTACCAGTCGGTAGCGGCCCGCAGTCGGCGGACGTCGAGCACGAATTCGTCATGGACCCTGGGTGACGAAATCACGAGTTCGCCTCGACCGAACCCTTCGATCACCCAAAGCGCCAGACGCCCGACTTCGACCGAAGCTCCGGAACCGATGTTGAAGACGCCGGTCAGATCATGATTCAGCGCCGTGCGGATAGCGGCAGCCACCTGCTCGATCGGCAGGAAGTCCCTTTGGACGAACGGACTGACGTCGAGCACCACCCTGCCCTCTTCCGCCAGCCGCCCAAGCATCATGCTCATGAAGCTCGGCCGTGCGGAGTGGCGGTCATAGCCGACCACGTTTCCGATCCGCAGGACCGTCAGCCTGTCGCCCAGCAGATTGGACAGCAGGCGCTCGATTGTCAGCTTGTTGCGGCCATAGGCGTCAACAGGCCCCAGCGGCGACATTTCCGACGCTCCGAAGGCGTGGTCGGGCGCATAGACCTTGCGGGTGCTGATCATGACGTAGCGCAGGCCAAGTTCCGCAGCCGCGCGCCCCAGGCGCAGGTCGATGTCCAGGTCGGCGCGGTACGGCCCGTTTCGCAGGTCGGGATGAAAGGCGAAATTGACGATGCGTCCAACGCCGTTCAGGAGGTCGGGCCGGTCCAGTTCGTCGTGCCCGACGAAGCGGCAGTCCGCCACGCCGCCATGATCCCGGAAGGCCCTTGCCAGCAGGCTGTTGCGTCCGACGATCAGGGTAGCGTCAGCCATCTGTCCTCCCGGCTCGTTTCGATCTGGGCCAGCGCAAATAAGGTGGCGGCATCATAGGCGAGGAGGTCCCAGGCGCCACGGCGCAATGGAAGGAAGCTCAGTGGATAGGGGTGAAACCGAAAGGATAATTAAGATTATCGTTGTATTCTACCAATCCACAACGCGAGGTTCCTCGATGACGTCACTCCCCACACCGGCGAAGCGGCGCCTGACCTATCAGGTCTCAGTACGAAAACGTGACAAATGGAGTGTCGCCGGCACCGGCGACGGCCTGGACAAGGCCATGGCGGACGCGCGGAGCGCTCTTGGCACCGGGAAGTTCCAGAGGGTCAAGGTCGAGCAGAGCTTCACTGACCCGTCATCGAACCGCACCGTCGCAACAGTCATTTTCGAGGAAGCGGGTCCGTCGGCGCCGGCCTCTACCGGGATCAGCGTCTGGATGCTGCTGACGATCTCGGTATTGCTGGGTATCGCCATGTTCTTCGCCACGCGGTTCCTGATCCACGCATATTCCGGCTGAACCTTTTGATGGTTGTGACCTTGTTGTTTGTACAAGCATCAAGGAGACCTGCAATGGCCGAAGAACAGGATCAGGACAAGGACATCAGGAAGCCGGGAGAACGCCCGGCATCGCCCCGCCACCCGAACGACGACGCCATGCCTCCCTACGCACCCGGAGGCGTCCCGGAACCCTCCGGCGACGGTAAGGAACCGGCGGGTGAGATCGAGGAGCGGGAGGTGCCGCCATCCGGCTTTCCGCCCAAGCGCGATCCATAACCCGGCGCCCGTTCCGCAGCGATCATGGCGGCATCCTGCCGGATGCCCCGAGTCAGGAGTGTTGCGACGCTCCGCCACCGGGACGGCCACAAGGGCCGTCCCGGTGGCGTTTTCCCGGCTCCGAAATTCCGGTGTTTTGCGGTACGCACATAGGCCAGCTTCCCATTACCGCCCGCGAGAGTGATAATATTGCAACAAGGCATTTGGAAACTGGGAGTTTGATGCGAGGAGATGCGGGTTCGGCCTTGCATCGATCCGCGCAATCATTAATTTTTGCATTGCAGCAAGCGATTGCTGCATCGCCCTTGTTGGGCGTTTCCTCCCTAGACTCAGGCCGCTCTTAGAAGCGGCCTTTTTTCTGCCAGATCGCCGCCGGTTGGGCAAGCCTGTACAGAGGCGCTAGATCCCTGGCCTTTGGTATATATCGTTACCGGAAACGCGCCGAAATTCGACCTATGGACTGGCCGTTTCGGTCGAGCACCACCATTTCGCCCGATGCGGGAAAGACGCTGGTCAAGGCCGTGACATTGACTTGATGGGTCACCAGCAACAGCGTTCCGGGTCCCTTCCACTCCCCAATCAGCTTCCTTACCGAATCGGTCTGCTTGTCCGCCACGTCGCCCTGCCCGAAGAACGAGTTCAACGGTTCGAAAACCTCCACCGGCCCCAGATCCATCAGTTCAGCGGTATCGACGCAACGGCACCATGCGCTGGACAATATGCGGGCTGCCTTTACTCCATTCTCCCGCAACGCGGCACCGATGGACTTCGCCTGATCGCGCCCGGCACTGGACAGAACACGCTGGGTCGAACAATCGTCCAGGCGGAAGCCCGGCGGATCGCCGACCCCCGGATTGGTCGTCGCGTGACGCATCAGGACGATCTTGCCGCCTTCCCGCAGGGCCGCCCAGGCCGCTGCCTCGTCGGCCCGTGCCGGAACGGCGACGGACAGGATCACGGCGATGAGGAGAAGTCTGGAAAGCGATCCGAGCATTGAAGCGATCTACCTGAACCGGGAATGACCCTTGTTCAGGTAGATCGCAGGCATCGTCAATCCAGCCGGGCCAGCCAGGCTAATCGGCCAAGCCGGGCGCGGTGGCTCCGCCCTTGGAGCGGTGGCCGATGGCGAAGGCTTCTTCGGGCGACTTCACCAGATGACGGCGGCCGTAGAGGCCGAAATACGCGATGCCGACTAGGAACCAGATGGCGCAGCCCCAGACGCCGGGCCGGTACTCCGGGTTGAGGAACAGCGAGATCAGCGTCACGACGGCGATGACCAGCGCCAGGACGGCGCCGGGAACTCCCAGCGGGCTGACGAAGGGGCGCTCGATGTGCGGCAGCTTGGAGCGCAGCAGGATGAACGACAGGAGCTGCATGATGTAGCTGATCATCGCGCCGAACACGGCCATGTTGAGCAGCGCCGCCCCGACCAGCTTGCTGCCGGAATACTGCATCGCCAGTGCCACCACGAAACCCAGCGTGGCTCCGGCGAACAGCGCCACGTGCGGGGTCTTCCGCTCGCCATGGGTCACCGACAGCCATTTCGGGAAATAGCCGGCGCGGGCGAGGCTGTAGATGTTGCGGCCATAGGCGTAGATGATCGCGTGGAAGCTGGCGATCAGGCCGGCCGCCGCGATCATGGCGAGCACCTTGACGCCGATGCCGTCGCCGAAGATCGTCTGGAAACCAAGGAACAGCGGCTCCGTCGAGCTGCCGACCTCCTTCGCTCCCGGTGCGATGCCGGCCGACAGGAACAGCGTCAGGAAGGCAAGGGCGATCAGCGTGAGGAGGCCCAGCAGAAGCCCCCGCGGCATGTCGCGCTTGGGGTCATGCGCTTCCTCTGCGGCCAGCGGGAGCTGCTCGATCGCCAGGAAGAACCAGATCGCGAAGGGGAGTGCTGCGGTAATCCCGGCAAGGCCGAAGGGAAGAAAGGCGCTGCCGCCCGGTCCAGGCTCGATGTTGAGGGCGTTGGCGGCGAAGTCGAAATGGCTGATGGCGCCGACGAAGAAGACGATCAGGATCGCCAAGGCGATGAAGGTGATGACCAGCGTGAACTTGAAGCTGAGTTCGACGCCCCAGTAGTTCAGCCCGACGAAGATCACGTAGCAGATCAGCCACCACACCGGAGCCATCTCCGCCGGAGTGCCGAAGATGGCGCCGAGATAGCCGCCTATGCCGACCACGATGACCGCCGGGGTCAGCACGTATTCCATGTTCTCGCCGAGGCCGGTCAGGAAGCCGCCCCAGGGGCCGAGCGCCGAACGCCCGAAACTGTAGGCTCCACCCGTATGGGGAAGGGCCGGCGACATCTCGGCAAGGCTGAAGCAGAGGCCCAGATACATGACGACGACGATCAGCGTCGCGATGAACAACCCGCCGAAGCCGCCGGCCGCCAGACCGAAGTTCCAGCCGAAGAAGTCCCCGGAGATGACGGCGCCGACGCCGAGCGCCCACAGGGACCATACCCCGGCATATTTTCGAAGTCCCCGCTTCTCGAAGTAGGCGGCATCGACCGCATGGTACCGGACACCGTCTATGCTCTCAGGTTCAGGCATGATGACCTCGGGTTTGAGTTGATGCGCGGATGCTCCGGGGACGATCCTCTTTCGGTTTTTTGTGCTTCTTGGCTTTTCTGATTACGTCGAACTAGCGAAGGCCGCGCAGGCGTTCGCTACGGCGGCGCAAGGCCTCCATCACGGTCATCAGGGCGACGGACAGGACGATCAGCAGCGTGGCAGCCGCCGCGATGATCGGGCTGATGTTCTCCCGGATACCGTCGAACATCTGGCGCGGCAGCGTGCGATCCTGCGGACCGGTCAGGAACAGGGCCACGACCACCTCGTCGAACGAAGTGACGAAGGCGAACAGCGCCCCGGATACCACTCCGGGCAGGATCAGCGGCAGGGTGATCCTGAAGAACGCCAGCGTCGGCCCGGCGCCCAGGCTGGCCGCCGCCCGCGACAGGTTGGTATCGAAGCCCTGGAGCGTCGCCGACACCGTGATGACGACGAAGGGCGAGGCCAGCGCGGTATGGGCCAGCGTCAGCCCGACGAGGCTGCCGGTCAGGCCGAACGGCGCATAGAAGAAATAGACGCCGACTGCGACGATCACCAGCGGAACGACCATGGGTGAGATCAGCAGCGCCAGCACCAGCGAACTGCCGGGAAACTTGGCGCGCTGAAGACCGAGTGCGGCCAGGGTCCCGAGCACCGTCGCCAGGATCGTCGAGGCGAAGGCGACGATCACGCTGTTGCGGAGCGACGACAGCCAGCGCTCCGACCCGAGCAGTTCATGGTACCAGCGAAGCGACAGGCCGGGCAGCGGGAAGCTCAGGAACGATCCGCTGCTGAACGACAGGGGCACGATCACCAGGATGGGCAGGATCAGGAAGCCCAGCACCAGGATCGCAATGGCCCAGAGCGTCACGTGCCACGCGCGCTCCAGGGAGGAGGCATAGGGAGGCAGGCTCATGACCTTCAACCCATCTTCATGCCGTCGACGCCGACGAGCTTGGCATAGATCCAGTACAGCACCAGGGTCGCCACCAGAAGCACCGAACCGAGTGCTGCCGCCATGCCCCAATTGATCGTCTGGTTGGTGAAGAAGGCGACGAAATAGCTGACCATCTGGTCCCCTGCCCCGCCGACCAGCGCCGGCGTGATGTAGTACCCGACGCCCAGGATGAAGACGAGCAACCCGCCCGCCCCGATGCCCGGTACCGTCTGCGGCAGGTAGACCCGCCGGAACGCCGTGAACGGCGTGGCGCCCAGAGAGGTCGCCGCCCGCACATAGGCCGGCGATATGCCTTTCATGACGCTGTAGAGCGGCAGGATCATGAACGGCAGCAGGATGTGGACCATCGCCACATAGACGCCAACGCGATTGTAAACCAGTTGAAGCGGCTCGGTGATCAGGCCCAGCGTCTGGAGCGTTTCGTTGATCGGCCCTTCGCGCTGAAGCAGCACGACCCAGGCGCCGGTGCGGACGAGGATCGATGTCCAGAACGGCAGCAGGACCAGGATCATCAGCAGGTTGGCTATCCTCGGCGGCAGGCTCGCCAGCTTATAGGCCAGCGGGTAGCCGAGGATCAGGCAAACGACCGTCACGACGATCGCGATCCAAAAGGTGCGGATGAAGATATCGACGTAGATCGCCCGGTCCGGCGCCACCGACACGATACTGCCGCCGGCATCCATCTCACGATCGACGGCGGCCAGCAGGTAGAGCGGCGTGTAGGGTGCCGCGGCGCGGCGCATCACCGCCCATGTCGCCGGTTCCCCCCAGACGGCGTTGGCACCGGTCAGGGTCTTCTGCCACGTGCCGTCGGGCTGCTCCGGCAAAGCGCGGGCGGTGGCGAACAGGGCCGAACGCATATTGGGGAGTTCGTAGGTCAGCCGCTTGGCGACGCCGGCGAGGTTGCGCGCCTTCTGCCCGGCCGCGAGTTCCGACGCGAAGGTGGCGAACACGGGTTCGGGCGGCAGGCCGGCGCCGTCCCAGGCTCGCAGCACTTCCGCCGTGCGCGGCATGGCGGAGGGCAGTTCCGAATTGTCCAGGCTGCGGAACAGCATGGCGGCTATCGGCGCCAGGAAGAAGACCGCGAGGAACAGGAAGAGCGGAGCGACCAGCGCCACCGCCTCCAGCTTACGGCGGCGCTGGGTCCGCCGAAGCTCCGCCTTCAGGCCGCCCGCGCTGGCCTGAAGGCTGGAGTTCCAGGGTACGGTCGGTGCGGTCACCGGGTCCGGCTCGCCGTTCCGGTCACTGTCCGACCCAGGCGTTGAAGCGCTCGGTCAGGCGTTCGATGTTGGCGACCCAGAACTCCGTGTTCAGTTCCAGACCGGCGGCAAGGTTGGCCGGTTCGGTCGGCATGATCGGCAGGACGGCGGGATCGACCAGGGCAGTCGCTTCCTTGTTGGTCACGCCGTACGGGACCTTCGGCGGCAGGTTCTTCTGGTTGACCGGATCGCTCATGAAGGCGATCAGGTCCATTCCGGCTTTCTTGTTCGGGCTATCGCGCAGGACGACCCAGCTATCGACCGCGTAGACGCCGCCCGGCCAGACGACCTTGAAGTCGCGATTGTCGCTCTTGTTGGCCGCCGCGATGCGGGCATTGTAGGCGCTGGTCATCGCCACTTCGCCGGATGCCAGAAGCTGCTGCGGCTGAGCGCCCGCTTCCCACCACACCATGCTGGACTTGATCTGGTCCAGCTTTTTGAACGCGCGGTCGATGCCGGCATCGGTGCTCAAGGTCTGGTAGACCTGCGACGGCTCGACCCCGTCGGCCATCAGGGCGAATTCCAGCGTATATTTGGGGCCGCGGCGCAGGCCGCGCTTGCCGGGGAACTTCTCCGTGTTCCAGAAATCGGCCCAGCTCTTGGGGCCTTCCTTCAGGCGGGCGCCGTCATAGGTGATCAGGGTCGTCCAGACGATGGCGCCGACGCCGCATTCATGGACGGCGGCGGGGATGAACTTGTCCTTGCCGCCGAGCGCCGACCAGTCCATCTGCTCGAACAGGCCTTCCTCGCAGCCGAGCGCCAGCTCCTCCGCCTCGACCTGAACGACGTCCCAGTCGGAATTGCCGCCCTCGACCTTGGCGCGGAGCGCGCCGACGCCACCGTTCCAACTGTCGTCCACCACCTTGGTACCGGTCTTTTTGGAGAACGGCGTGAAATAGACCTCGCGCTGAGCGTCCTGATAGTTGCCGCCCCAGGAAGTGACCGTCAGGTCACGGGCTTCGGCGCTCGCGGCCATCGCACCCAGCAGTGCAGCACCCAGGAAAAGGTTGGTCTTCCAGCTCATCGATCGTCACCCTGTCGTGTTTTTATGATTAACTGCTCGCTTTTCACCTTTAGTTTTCATCAGCTTGATCAGCGTGTCCAGGGCAACGGTGGTCAGATTTTCCGGCGCCTGCGTGTATATCGTTTCAGCTCAGCCAGCGAAACGACACCCAGCGCCAGCCCGGCCACGGCGTAGGTTGCCACGCCTGCGGATACCAGCACCCCAAGGGCGAGCGTACGCGTCACCAGATCGTGGACCGCCAGAAGCTCGGCGAGTGGGCCTTGAAGCCCCAAAAGTACTGCGGCCATCGCGACGGCGGCCAGAAGCTGGCGGGGAACCCGCCGTTTCAGCCGCGCGTCCAGCACCAGGAAGCCGCGCCGGAACAGCAGGGTCGCCAGCAGCGCGCAGTTGACCCAGGACGCCGCCGAGGTGGCGAGAGCCAGCCCTACCTGGGAGAGCGGCTGCATCAGCACCAGTTTCAGCGCCACGTTGACCGTCACGACGACCAGCGCGATCTTGACGGGAGTTCGTGTGTCCTGCCGGGCATAGAACCCCGGCAGCAGGCTGCGAATCAGGACGAAGGCCGGCAAGCCCAGCGCATAGGCCATCAGCGTCGTCGCGGTCGCCTGCGCGTCGGCGGCCTGGAACGCGCCGCGCTCGAACAGCACCGAC
>DASQKT010000405.1:0-3786 GCA_035630415.1 Skermanella sp. | reverse complement strand
GGCACGGTCCAGGCGCTGCTGCCCGAACATGACGTCTACGTCACGGACTGGCTCGACGCCCGCAAGATCCCGCTGGCGCGCGGCAAGTTCGACCTGGACGACTACATCAGCTACCTGATCGAGTTCATGGGGCATCTGGGGCCGCACACCCACGTGATCGCGGTCTGCCAGCCGACCGTGCCGGTGCTGGCAGCCATCTCGCTGATGGCCCAGAACAACGATCCCAACCAGCCCGCCAGCATGATCCTGATGGGCGGCCCGATCGATACGGCCGCGGCTCCGACCGTCGTGACGCAGCTGGCCGTGGACAAGCCGCTGAGCTGGTTCGAGCGCAACGTCATCCAGACGGTGCCGGCATACCATCCCGGCGGCCTGCGTCAGGTCTATCCCGGCTTCATCCAGCTTACCGGCTTCATGTCGATGAACCTGGACCGCCACGTCGGCGAGCACATGAAGATGTTCCAGCATCTGGTCAAGGGCGACGGCGACAGCGCGGTGCAGCACCGCAAGTTCTATGACGAGTATCTCTCGGTCATGGACCTGCCGGCGGAGTTCTACCTGCAAACCGTCTCCACCGTGTTCCAGCGCCGGGCGCTGCCGAACGGCACGATGACGTGGCAGGGCCAGAAGGTCGATCCCTCGGCCATCCGGCACACCGCCATGCTGACGGTCGAAGGCGAGCTGGACGACATCTCCGCCCCCGGCCAGACGCGCGCGGCGCACCAGATCGTTTCCAGCCTGCCGGCGGAGAAGCGCGGAGACCACTTCCAGAAGGGCGTCGGCCACTACGGCATCTTCAACGGCCGCCGCTGGCGAGAGCAGATCCTGCCGCGCGTGCGCGACTTCATCCTGACCCACGACACATCCGGCCGTTTCCAAGCGCCGGTTGCGTCGGCGGCGCCGTCGGTCGCGGCGGAGTAGACGCGGAGCTAGGCTGTAAGCCAAGGCTTGAATTATCGTGCCGGGCGCCGCGATCCATGAGGGATCGCGGCGCCCGACGCGTTTTTGGCTATTCGATCAGTCTTTCGACGTCCAAGGCGTATTTCAGCATGTCGCCAAGGCAAGCGGCGGGATCGCGAGTCACAATGGCACGACTTCGGACAATACCTGCGCTGCCAATCGGGGGCGCAACGCTTCCCGCTCAACCAGATCGACGGGAACGCCCAGAGCGTCGTTAAGCTCGATCTGAAGCCCGGCGTAGCCGATCAAATCGACGCGCTCTCCCAATTCATCAGAAGGTCGAGATCGCTGTCTTCACGCTGGTTCCCACGAGCATACGAACCGAATACCTTCATCGACCGGATGGGGTAGCGGCGGCAAAGGTCAGGCAACAGATCGCGCAACTGAAGAAGGATGTCATCCAAGGTACGCATATGATGTGCGGTGTATCGTAACAGCATGCCGCAGCATGCAGGTTCGCGTATCGCGACGCAGACCGCTGCCCTATTCTCGCCAGTGTCCGGTGGAGCGGATTGTCCACTCCACCGAGACAACTAGAGGAGGGAGTCCATGATGAAATGGACATTCCGGCTCCGCTGGAAGGGACAGACGATCGAGATTGACATCGAGATCGGCTTGAGCTTCTAGCGGAGTCAGGGGGAGGTGTTCAGAGCATCTCCCCCACTCCTCCAATCTAACCAAATTCCGCCGACCTGTGAAGTCCCCTGATCGCATGCCGGTATGCGGCATTGCGGGCCAGGAGGGCCGGCCTACAGCCGCCGTCCGCTTTCGCGGTCGAACAGGTGGACTTCGCCGGGGGTGATGGCGAAGTGGAGGGTGTCGCCGGTCTTCACATTCGCGCTGCCGGGCAGGCGGGCCAGCAGGGGATCGCCGCTGGAGGCCAGCCGGGCGTGGACCACCGTATCGGCGCCGAGGGCTTCGACCAGTTCGACCTGCACCGCGATATCGCCGATGCCCTGGCCGGTTTCATGCGTCAGGTGCTCGGGGCGGATGCCCAGCGTGACTTCACGGCCGGCGCTGCCAGTACCGTTGCTGTCCGCGCCGTTGGAGAGCGGGACCTTGTGGCCCCCGCGCAGCTCGACGCCTTCGGCCGTCAGGACGGCTGGCAGGAAGTTCATGGCGGGGGAGCCGATGAAGCCGGCGACGAAGGTGCTGGCGGGACGGTGGTAGACCTCCATCGGAGTGCCGATCTGCTCGGCGACGCCGCCGTTCATCACCATCATGCGGTCGGCCAGGGTCATCGCCTCGACCTGATCGTGGGTGACGTAGAGGCTGGTGATGCCGAGCCGGTCCTGTAGCCGGTGGATTTCCACCCGCATCTGGGTCCTTAGCTTGGCGTCCAGGTTGGACAGCGGCTCGTCGAACAGGAAGACCGCCGGTTCGCGTACGATGGCGCGGCCCATGGCGACGCGCTGGCGCTGACCGCCGGAAAGCTGGCGCGGGCGGCGTTCCAGGAAGGGGCGGAGTTCCAGGATGTCGGCGGCCTTGTGGACCTTGGCTTCGATCTCCGACTTGGAATCGCCGCGTATCTTCAGGCCGTAGGCCATGTTGTCGTAGACGGTCATGTGGGGGTAAAGCGCGTAGTTCTGGAACACCATGGCGATGTCCCGGTCCTTCGGCTCCAGGTCGTTGACGACGCGGCCGCCGATGGAAACCTCGCCGCCGCTGATGGTTTCCAGCCCGGCGACCATGCGCAGCAGGGTGGACTTGCCGCAGCCCGACGGCCCGAGCATGACCAGGAACTCGCCGTCGCCGACGGCGCAGTCGATGCCCTTGATCGCTTCGAACCCGCCCGGATAGGTCTTCCGGACGCCGCGGATACCGACTTCAGCCATGTACTTCACTTCTCCGTTTCGACCAGGCCCTTGACGAACCAGCGCTGCATGAAGACCACGACGGCAATCGGCGGCAGCATGGCAAGGATCGTGATCGCCATGATCAGGTTCCATTGCGTGTCCGCATCGACGAACGAGATCATCTTCCGCAATCCGATGATGATCGTGTTCATGTTATTGTCGTTGGTGATCAGCAGCGGCCACAGGTACTGGGTCCAGCCGTAGATGAACAGGATGACGAACAGCGCCGCGATGTTCGTATAGGACAGCGGCAGCAGGATATCGCGGAAGAACCGCATCGGGCCGGCGCCGTCGATCCGCGCCGCTTCCACCAACTCGTCCGGGATTGTCAGGAAGAACTGGCGGAACAGGAACGTCGCCGTGGCGGATGCCATCAGGGGCAGCGTCAGCCCGGTATAGGTATCGATCAATCCTAGATCGACGATGACCTGATATGTCGGCAGGATGCGGACTTCGACCGGCAGCATCAGCGTGATGAAGATCATCCAGAAGAACAGCATGCGGCCGGGAAAGCTGAAGAACACGATCGCGAAGGCCGACAGGATCGAGATCACGATCTTGCCGCAGGCGATGGCGAGCGCCACGACCAGCGTGTTCAGCAGCAGGCGGTCGACGCCGACGCCGCCGATGGTGGCGACCCCGGCGAAGGCGCCGCCGTAGTTCTCGATGAAGTGGCCGCCCGGCACCAGCGGCATGGGTGGGGCCATGATCTGCTGCGTCGTCAGGGTGGAGGCGACGAAGGTGTAATAGATCGGGAAGGCGACGATGACGATGCCGACGATCAGGATGAAATGGGCGAGCAAGGCGCCCAGCGGTCTGCGCTCGATCATGCGTAGTGGACCCGGCGCTCGACATATTTGAACTGGATGACCGTCAGCGCGATGACGATGACCATCAGGATTACGGACTGGGCGGAGGATGCGCCCAGGTTCAGGTTCACGAAGCCGTCGTTGTAGACCTTGTAGACCAG
>DASQKT010000404.1:0-6178 GCA_035630415.1 Skermanella sp. | reverse complement strand
AGCGGCGGGCCACCATGGCGGATCGCGGAACCCTGGACCGCGTCCGCGCCTTCCATCAGGGGGCGGAGCCGCCGCGCGTGTCGCACCTGCTGGCGCGCGGCACCCCCCGCATGGGATGGCCGCCGGGCGCCGACGCGGCGGAATGACCTGACGGCGCTCAGGCGGCGTAGCGCCGGATCATAGTGGCGCAGAACTCGGCGAACTCCTCCGGGACCTGCGGCGCGCTGGTATGGTGCGGAGCGATGCCGCGATGCTCCGGCGTGAAGCAGAAGGTCACGGTCACGTCGAACTCCTCCAGCGCCAGCATCTGGCGGTCGAACCACTCCATCGCGTTCGGGCGGAAGCTGTCGGCCCAGCTCAGGCCGGTTCGCAGGTGACGCACGCCCAGTTCCCGCATCGTGCGTACTGCGTCCTCCAGCCGGTGGTCCTCGAAATGGAACCACTGGCACAGGCCCATATCAGGCGCGTAGTTGTGGAAGTGCCGCATCGCCAGCTTGGGCGAGCCGTCTTCCCGGATCAGCCCCATGTAGAAGTGCCGATAATACGACGATCCCTCCGCCTCCCGATGCCGGGTCGTCGCCTCCCACGAGCGCGGCAGGTCGTACAGGCTGTACCAGTGGATGCGCGGCACCCGGCCGATCAGCAGGTCCGCCGTCCGCTGAAGGCCGAACTCCTGCACTTCCTCCGCGCCGAAGGTCGAAACGCCGACTTCCGTCACCCAGACCGGCAGGTTGGTGACGGACTGGATCTCCTTCAGCCGCTCCGGCCACTCGTCGATCTGCCACAGGTTCCAGTCCAGCGGGAAGCCGTGCAGCGCCACGACGTCCAGGTTTTCCAGCACGCCCCGCTCCTGAAGCTTCAGGATGAAGGCCGGATCGATCGGGGAGATGCCGCCCAGGACGCGCAGCAGTCCGGGAGCCTCGGCCGCGATGGCCTGACCCGCCAAGGTCGCCATCCGGCCGAAGCCGACCCAGTCAGGGTCGATCTCCGGGTCCCAATGGGACTTGTTGTTGGGCTCGTTCCAGATCATCGCCGCTTCGATCATTCTTGTCCCCTCGCTGGATAGACTGCCCCGATACCCGGCGCCGCGCGTTCGACCCGCCGGCAGAGATAGACCTCGTCCTCCGCCCGCTCCCTGATTTCGAATCCGCTGTCGCGGAGCATGGCCTCGACGCAGGCGCGGTTGGGAATCCACCAGTTGCTGTCGTCGTGGGAATAGCGGTGCTCGACGAAGTGCATCTTCGGATAGCCCGGCCGGTCGAAGATCTTCGTCTCGTCGATCGAGTAGTCGGGTTCCAGCGGCTCGACATCGGCACTGCCGCGCTGCATCGACTGGAACAGCAGCATGTCGCGCGCGACATGGTCGTGGATCAGGTCCAGCGCCAGCAGCGGGTGCCGCAGGTGGTACAGCACCCCCATGAAGATGACGAGGTCGAAGCGCTCGCCCAGCTTCGCCACGTCGTAGACCGACAGATTGCGGAACTCGATCTCGACGCCGCTCATTTCGGCAGCGAAACGGGCTTGGTTCAGGTACATCGTTTCGGTATCGATAGCGACGACGCGGTCGGCGCCCCGGCGCTTCATCTCGATGGAATAGAAGCCGCCGTTGCAGCCGATATCCAGCACGGTCATGCCGCGCAGGTCCTTCGGCACGGCATGAGCGAAGTGCCGCCACTTAACGTTCGGATAATCGCCCAGGAAATGGTTCGGCGCGGTCCGCACGCCCTTCAGGTCGATATTATGAAACCACTGGCCCAGATCATCGATCCGGCGCCTGATATCGTCCTGCTCGCTCATTATGCTTCCTCGTTAGTTCGCAGGATTCGGGGTCCCCAGGGACCTATTTCGACGGTGCTGATGGAGGCGGGAGCAATCTCCAGCCGCAGGAGCAGGTCAGTCGGCATGCCGAGCCAGTGCGTCAGCAAGGCCCGGATCACATCGCAATGGCTCACCAGCACCGTTGCGGTTCCGGGACGAAGCGTTTCGACATGGTGCAGCGCACGGGCCAGCACCTCGGACATCGTCTCACCTCCCGGCGGCCTCGTGCCGCTGCGGAAATGATTCCAGCGCCGCCAATCCTCCCGGTGGTCCAGTTCCTCGAAGGACAGCCCGGCCCAGTCGCCGAAATCGATCTCCACCAAGGCGTGGGCTTGTACCGGAACCAGCCCCAGCCGCTCCGCGATGATGCCGGCGGTCTCGTAGGTCCGCTCCAGCGGACTGCACTGGACGGCATCGATGCTGCCGGTTCCCGCCAGACGCTCCCCCGCACGACCGGCCTGCTCCCGCCCCTCGTCCGACAACCCGGCGCCGGGCAGACGCCCGGCCAGGATACCCGGCGGCAGCACATGGGAACCGTGGCGGACCAGATGGATTGTGGTGGTCACCGCCGCCTCAGCCCGTAGCGAGCCGCAACGTCAGGACTCGCCGGCGATGAAGCGGAGCGTCCGGGCACGGGCTTCGGCGTCGGTGAACTGCTGCGGCGGCGACTTCATGAAATAGCTGCTGGGACCGATCAGCGCACCGCCGATCCCCCTGTCCAGCGCTAGCTTCGCGCAGCGGACCGCATCGATCACGACGCCGGCCGAATTCGGCGAATCCCACACTTCCAGCTTCAGTTCGCAGTTAAGCGGGACATTGCCGAAAGTCGTGCCCTCCATGCGGATGTAGCACCACTTGCGGTCGGCCAGCCAAGGGACGTAATCGCTGGGGCCGACATGGGCGTTCTCGTTGGACAGCGGCACGTCCATCTGGCTGGTCACGGCGTTGGTCTTGGAAATTTTCTTCGATTCCAGCCGGTCGCGTTCCAGCATGTTCTCGAAATCGGCATTGCCGCCGAAATTGAGCTGGTATGTCCGGTCCAGCCGAACGCCGCGTTCGCGGAACAGGTTGGTCAGGACCCGGTGGACGATGGTGGCGCCCACCTGCGACTTGATGTCGTCGCCGATAATCGGCAGCCGCTTCTCTTCGAACCGGCGGCGCCAGACGTCGCGCGACGCGATGAAGGAGGGGATGCAGTTGACCAGCGCGCAGCCCGCCTCCAGCGCCTGCCCCGCATACCACTCGGTCGCCTGCTCGGACCCGACCGGAAGATAGGATACCATGACATCCGCGCGGGTGGCGCGCAGGATGCCGGCAACGTCCGCGACAGGCTGTTCCGCTTCCGTAACGATCTGCCCGAGGTACTTTCCAAGACCGTCCAGCGTCGGCCCGCGCTCCACCGTCACGCCGGTCTTCGGCACCTCGGCGAAGCGGATCGTGTTGTTGGGCGGCGCCCAGATCGCTTCCGCCACGTCACGGCCGACCTTGCCGTCGGCCACGTCAAAGGCGGCGACGATCTCGATGTCGCCGATATGGTATCCGCCCAGCGTGACATGCATCAATCCGGGGACCTGCTCGTCCTCGGGAGCGTTCCTGTAGTATTCCAGGCCCTGCACAAGCGATGACGCACAATTGCCTACGCCGACGATCGCCAGGCGAACCTTTTTTCCACTCACTTACTTGCTCCATGTCGATGTTCTGGTTGCCGGCCGGCGGGCCAGCGGGAGGGAGCTATCGCCCGTACGGAATGGCGTCAGGCGAAACACGTCATCGAACGCCTTGTTCCCCTGCTCTTTGCTTTGCGGCAGCCGAGCGCGGCACTGCCGTCCGGCCGGCTCCCGATAATCGTTAGAATTCACAAGGTCGTATGAAAAAAAACCGACTTCTCCAGGTTATCGCCGTCACCACATACTTGAATGGGAAAGTCATGGAGTTTCTTTAGAGAGGAAACTACCTACCGCGATTAGACCGCAAGGCCGGATGGTTTCTTCAGTGATTGAGCTTTCCGATAGTTTCCCATTAAAGGTCAGATCATGACTATCGACAGAATGGAATGCGTTGTAGTCGGAGCGGGAACGGCCGGGGCCGCAGTCGCGCGCAGGCTGGCCATTGCCGGGCATCAGGTCATGCTGATCGCCCGTCGCGGACCGGATGCCGACGATGGCAACGGCCTCGTTCCGGGAGCGGGATGGCCCGAACCGGTTGAGCCCGCCGTCCTGGACCAGCCGGAAACCCTACGCGCCGTCCTGCGCGCGCGAGGCTCCGCCGCGCTGAAGTCCTACTGCGAACACAGTTCCACGCCCTACTCCCAGACCGGCCAACTCGTGGTCGCCCGGAGCGACGACGAGTGGGAGACCCTTGCCGAACTCAAGTCCCGGATCGACGGCGCGTCAGCTTCAGGCCAGTGCCGCGCCCAACTTCTGGACGCCGATGCGGTCCTGCGGCTGGAGCCCGGCCTGAAATGCGTCGGAGCCTTGTTGATCGACGATGCCGGCATCGTCGATGGCGATACCCTGCGCTTGAACCTCCGCATCGATGCGGAGAATCGCGGCGCCTTCGTGACGGAGGACAGCCGGCTGGTCGCAGCCTATCCCATGGGCCGGGGCTTCGAACTGGATCTGGCCGGCCTTCCGGGGGAATTGACGACGCTGCGCTGCGAAATCCTCGTCAACGCCGCCGAGGAGGTCGAGTCGTATCAGATCGCGTCCCGCATCGGCGGCATGAAGCAACACCTGCCGGCCGGTCTGCCTCCCGTTGCCGGCAAACGTTATCACCTCGACGGAACGGCGCCCTTCCGGCTTCTGGTCGTGCCAAGCTGCCAGGACGCGAACGCGGCGGCCCTCTTCTATCCGGGTTTCCGGGGCGATAGCTGGATGGACGTCTCGCCGGTGCGCGACGAGAACGCCGACCTGGAAATCCAGACCCCCGCCAGCCACGGCATTCGCGGGCTGATCAACGTATTCGGGATGGATGCCCGCAGCGAGACGAGTGTGGCGCTGGCGCTGGCCGACGCCATAATCGATGGCTTGGCGGAACGATCGCAGAAACACCTTCATCCGGTGGTCACGAACAAGCCCGGCAAGCTCGTCATGGCCTGAACAACTTATGGCCTGAACAACTTATGGCCTGAACAACGTCAACACCGTTAACCTAAACGCTGCATTAACCATGCAGCCGCTAGTGTGCCGTCACCGGCCTCAACGCCATCCGGTGACAGCGCGAGACGTTATGACGATACCCGGCACGATCCTCCTTCCTTCATCCCGGACAAGTACACCCCAAACCGGCATCGCCGGCCTCTACAAGGCGTTCTGGCTGCATGCCGCCGGCAACAGGCCGCTGGTGGCGCTCTTCATGGCGCTGCTGTTCGTGGCGCAGGCCGTACGCCTTACGATCCCCTGGTTCTTCGGTCAGGCGGTCAACGCGATCCAGACCGCCAATGGTCAGGACATGGCGCTGGCCGGCTGGAACATGGCGATGATGTTCGGCGCCTGCGTGGTCGCCTGGGCGATGCACGGGCCGGGCCGGGTACTGGAACGGTTCATGGCGGTCCGCATCCGGGAGAAGTTCGCCGACGCGCTCTATGCCAAGGCCGTGGCGCTGCCGCTGCGCTGGCATGAAAGTCATCACTCCGGCGAAACGATCCAGCGCATGGCCAAATCGACCCAGGCGCTGTTCGGCTTCTCCCAAAACCAGTTCATCTATCTTCAGAACGGCGTCAGCCTGATCGGCCCGCTGGCCGCCCTCTGCCTCGTCTCCGCCGCGACCGGAACGGCGGCGGTGCTCGGCTATGCGCTGATCTTCGCCATCCTGATCCGGTTCGACCGCATCATGGTCCACCTCCTGCTGGAGGAAAACCGCTACGAGCGCCGCTACAACGCCGAACTGATCGACTGCCTCGGCAACATCTCGACGGTCCTGACCCTGCGGCTCCAGGCCGCCACCCGCTCCGCCGTCGCCGCCCGCCTGACCACCGTGTTCGCCCCCTTGCGGCGCGGCATCGTCGTCAACGAGGCGAAATGGTGCGCCATCGACCTGCTCAACAACGGCATCCGCTGCGGACTGGTGGTGCTGTACGCATGGCTCGCGTGGCGGAGCGAGGGCATGATCCTGCTCGGAACCGCCGTCATGGTACACCAGTATTCCCAGCAGATCGGCAACGTCGTCGGCTCGATGGCGACCAACTGGCAGGACCTGGTCCGCTATCAGACCGACATCGGCAGCGCCGACGAGATCATGGAGGCGCAGGCGCGCCCGTCGTCTTCCGCCCTTCCCATTCCCGGCGACTGGAGCGAGATCCGGATCGACGGGCTAGAGTTCAGCCATGCGGGCCGGCGCGGGCACGCTCCCACCCTCAGCC
>DASQKT010000403.1:0-2400 GCA_035630415.1 Skermanella sp. | reverse complement strand
CATCGAGTCGAAGAACTCGGAATTGCTCTTCGTGTGCTTCAGCTTGTCGAGCAGGAAGTCCACCGAGTCGGTGACGCCCATCGGCATCAGGATGCGGCGCAGGACCCACATCTTGGAAATCGTGGCCTTGTCGACCAGCAGTTCTTCCTTACGGGTGCCCGACTTGGTGATGTCGATGGCCGGGAAGGTCCGCTTGTCGCTGATCTTGCGGTCCAGGATGATTTCCGAGTTACCGGTACCCTTGAACTCTTCGAAGATCACTTCATCCATGCGGGAGCCGGTATCGATCAGCGCCGTCGCGATGATGGTCAGCGAGCCGCCTTCCTCGATGTTGCGGGCAGCACCGAAGAAGCGCTTGGGACGCTGCAACGCGTTGGCGTCGACACCGCCGGTCAGCACCTTGCCGGAGCTGGGGACGACCGTGTTGTAGGCGCGGGCAAGGCGGGTGATGCTGTCCAGCAGGATGACCACGTCGCGCTTGTGCTCGACCAGCCTTTTAGCCTTCTCGATCACCATTTCGGCGACCTGGACGTGCCGGGCAGCCGGCTCGTCGAAGGTGGAGCTGACGACTTCGCCGCGCACGCTGCGGGCCATGTCGGTCACTTCTTCCGGCCGTTCGTCGATCAGCAGGACGATCAGGTAGACTTCCGGATGGTTCTGGGCGATCGAGTGGGCGATGTTCTGAAGCATCACCGTCTTGCCGGTACGCGGCGGAGCCACGACCAAGGCGCGCTGGCCCTTGCCGAGCGGCGCCACCAGATCGATGATCCGGCCGGTGAAGTTCTTCTTGGTCGGATCTTCGATTTCCATGTTGAGTCGCTCTTCGGGATAGAGCGGCGTCAGGTTATCGAAGTTGATCCGATGCCGGACCTTGTCCGGGCTGTCGAAATTGATCGTGTTGACCTTGAGCAGCGCAAAATAGCGCTCGCCATCCTTGGGCGCGCGGATCTGGCCTTCCACCGTGTCGCCGGTGCGCAGGCCGAAGCGGCGCACCTGGCTCGGGCTGACGTAGATGTCGTCAGGGCCGGGCAGATAGTTCGATTCCGGCGACCGCAGGAACCCGAAGCCGTCCTGAAGGATCTCCAGCACGCCGTCCCCGAAGATCGGAACGTCATTTTCGGCAAGTTGCTTCAGGATGGCAAACATCATGTCCTGCTTGCGCAGGGTACTGGCGTTCTCGATCTGTAATTCTTCTGCGAACGCCAATAGCTCGGCAGGCGTCTTACATTTCAACTCTTGGAGGTTCATCGGGAGCCTGTGGGGGACGGGAGCGGCAGTTGCATGCCGGGCGCGGTTAGATGGGCTGCGCGGCAGAGGGAGAGGCTATCGGCCTTGGAAGCACCCCAGGGTGGGGCACTTGAGAATAAACGGAGATTCTCTGGGAGTCGGGCCTACTGACGACAAGATAGTTATCTGAAACGGATTGACAAGTCAAACGAAACCGGAACTGTACAAAAGCGCTATATCCCTGGATAGCGCCTCGTCAACCTGCGACCTGATGTCACCCTGCATCGTTTCCGGCCCGATCCAAGTCAGAAGTCGAGACCTTACGAGGACATCATGACCGGCGGTTCCGTTCCAGAAGAAGCCTCCCTGAACGAGGCCCGATTTTCAGAAGGCCAATCCCGTCAGCCACCGCCCGCCGAGGCATGGCACGCCATTGCGGCGGAGGAGGCGCTGAAGCGCCTGGAGACGGGAAAGAACGGCCTCAGCGCGGAGGAGGCGGCAAGGCGGCTGGAACGGCACGGGCTGAACCGGCTGACGCCCCCGGCCGGCCGGAGCGCGCTTTGGCGGTTTGCGGCCCAGTTCAACAATATCCTGATCCTCGTGCTGATCGCGGCAGCTACGGTCAGCGCCCTGTTGGGCGAGATCGTCGATGCCGCCGTCATCGTCGGCGTCGTGGCGATCAACGCGGCGATCGGCTTCATCCAGGAAGGCAAGGCGGAACAGGCGCTCAACGCCATCCGGAGCATGCTGTCGCTCAACGCCAGCGCCGTTCGCGACGGCAAACGCCGGACCATCCCGGCGGAAGAACTGGTGCCGGGAGATCTGGTGCATCTGGCGTCCGGCGACCGCGTCCCGGCCGACCTCCGCCTGATATCGTCGCGCAATCTCCAGGTCGAGGAATCGGCGCTGACCGGCGAATCGGTGCCGGTCCAGAAATCGGTCGAGCCGGTGGCCCCGGACGCGGCGCTCGGCGACCGGACGTCCTCGGCCTGGTCGGGAACGCTGGTGACGATGGGGCAGGGGACCGGGGTAGTGGTCGCCACGGGCGACGCCACCGAGATCGGCCGGATCAGCACCATGATCGCCGGCGTCGAGACGATGGCGACGCCGCTGCTGGCGCAGATGGCGGTCTTCGGCCGCTGGCTGACCGCCGCCATCCTGGTGCTCGCGGCA
>DASQKT010000402.1:0-5686 GCA_035630415.1 Skermanella sp. | reverse complement strand
AGGATAAGCGCGCTCATCTGTTCCAGGCGTTCTCCCAGGCGGACAGCACCACGACGCGCCGGTTCGGCGGAACCGGCCTTGGACTGGCGATCTGCAAGCGGCTGGTCGAAGGCATGGGAGGGAGGATCGAGCTGGACAGCGAGCTGGGAAGAGGATCGATCTTCCGGTTCAGCGTGCTGCTGGGGTGCGGCGGTGCTGCGACACTGCGCGATCCACCGCGTGAGATCGTCGCTGCGGTGACGTCACGCCGGATACTGCTGGCCGAGGACAACGACCTGAACCGGCTGCTGGCTGTCAGCATGCTGAAGCGGATGGGCCATAGCGTCGTGGCGGTCGAGAACGGTGTGGCCGCCGTTGCGGCCGCCGGCGCCAACCGGTTCGACGTCGGCATCCTCGACCTTCATATGCCGGTCATGAGCGGGCAGGAGGCAGCGGTGCGCATAAAGGCTTCGGAGGCATCGAGCATCGATGCGCCAAGCGGATTTCCCCTGATCGCATTGACGGCCGATGCCGTACCGGAACCCGGAGGAGAAGGTTGGGTTGCCGAGTTCGACCGCTGGCTGACGAAACCTATCAACTGGCTGGAACTGAACGAAGCGATCGAGCAGACGATAGCCAAGACGGAAAGGGGCACCAGGACGGAAAAAGGCGCGCCAGCCGCGGCATCCTGAGGAACTGCCTCCAGGCTGGGCCGTTAGCGTCGGACGGCAGGATGATTCGGCCGGGCGGCACGGTTACGAGATTGCTGTACGGCGGGCCGATGGCCTTGATATGACTGGCGGATGACGCCAAGGAAATGATTCGCGGCGACCGCCGCAGGGGATGAATGGGAAATGAGCCTGATCGACGACGTTGAAAAGCGGGTACAACAGCGCGCTTATGAGATCTGGGAGCGGGAAGGATGCCCCGAGGGGCGCGAGGCCGACCATTGGGCACTGGCGAAGGAAGAGATCGCCATCGAGGACAATCAAAGCCAGGCGCTGATGCCGAATCCCTCTCAGGGGGGCGATGACACCGTCATACACCCGGAGCCGGTGGAACCGCTGCTGGCCGCTGAAAGCCTGGGCGAAGAGGTCGGCGGTCCGACCAATCAATCGGACGAGCAGCCCTTGCCGAAGAAGACGCGGGCGCGGCGCGCATCAGGCGGAGATGCGGGTGATGAGACGGCCACGGCAAGCCGTCCGAAAAAGGCCAAGGCCAAGAACTAGCCGCCCGGCGGGCGGAAAACGGCGGGCGGGAAACGGCGGATAGTACTGGATGGCGACGCTCAGGCCGCGTCGCTCACGGCGATGAGGCCTCCCAAGGCGCCGTAGTGCTTGCGGTCCGCCCGCATCAGTTCCAGCGTTTCGCGCAGGCTTTCCTGCGCGAACACGCAGGTCTGGCGGTCGAGTTCGGCGCGAGTGAGTTCGATGAAGCTGTCCAGCAGGCGGGCATGCACGCGGCAGGCGGAGCGGAGTTCGGAGGCAATCACGGGAGTACGCATGGCGGCTGGCCCTTCGGCTCATGTTGAACGTAAAGCCATTTAGCGTTTTACCGGTTAAAGACTGGTAAATGATGGCGTTAACAAGTTCTTGGCAGAAGAACTACCCCTTTAGAGTAATGCGTTTACTCCATTGTCGATCTCTTGCCATCACTTTTCTTGTGGGAAATAGCCGGCATGTTTGGTTCTTGATTGTGGTTCACGCCTTGTCTGGTGATCCCCGGATCGGGGCGAGGCGGAATCAGGCCGGTGAGACGAGCATAGGCGGCATCCCGGAACTCGTCCAGAACTCCGGCGACCTCCTCCTGCGAGCGGCCCAATGATTTCAGCAGCGTGCCGGCGAGATGCAGGCTTCCCTCCATCATCTCCGGCACGACATGGGTCGCGCCGGCTTCCTGAAGGTGGATCTGGTGCTCGTGATCGCGGGCACGGGCGTGGATATCCAGCATGGGGCACAGCCTCCTGATGGCGGCGACGGCACGTTCGGCGGCCAGAGGCTGGTCGAGCGTCACGACGGCTGCCCGCGCCCGGCCGATTCCGGCGGCTTTGAGGACTTCGACCCGGCTGGCGTCGCCGTAATAGATCGGCAGGCCGCGTGCGCGGCCCTCGGCGATCCGGGAGGGCTCCAGGTCGAAGGCCATGTAGGGCAGGCGTTGCGCTTCCAGCAGGCGGGCCACTGTCTGGCCGACCCTGCCGAACCCGGCGATGATCACATGGCCCTTGAAGTCGCGGGCGTCCTGTTCGGTCCTCCGCAGTTCGGCAAGCTCGATCTTCGGCGTCAGCACTACGGCCAGGCGCCGTCCGGCAGTCATCAGGAACGGGGTCAGCGCCATGCTCAGCGCCACGACCGCCAGCATCATCTGCCCGGTTTCCATCGGCAGGATACCGAGGGTCATGGCAAGGCTGAACAGCACGAAGGCGAACTCGCCCCCCTGTCCCAGGCTGAGGCCGACATGCGTGGCGACCGACATGGGAAAGCCGAAGGCCCGGCATAGCGCCGTCATGACGAGGGCTTTTCCCGCCACCAGCGCCGTGACCAGCATCAGCACGGTGAACGCATGCCCGGTAATGAGGGACAGGTCGATCGACATGCCGATGGTCATGAAGAACAGGGCGAGCAGGATGCCGCGAAAAGGTTCGATATCCCCCTCGACCTGATGGCGGTACTCGGTTTCCGCGATCAGAAGACCGGCCAGGAAGGCGCCGAGCGCCATCGAAAGGCCGGCCATCTCCGTGATGTAGCTGACGCCCAGGACCACCAGCAGCGTAACGCCGGTGAACAGTTCCGGCGACTTCGCGGAAGCGACGATGCGCAAGCCGGGGCGGAGCACCAGCCGCCCGACGATCAGGATCACGGCCAGGGCGGCGACCGCCTTGACCGCCGCCAGCCCGAGCGCACCGGCAAGGCGGTTATCGTGCGAAGCCAGCAGCGGCACCAGCGTCAGCAGCGGCACCACCGCAAGATCCTGGAGCAGCAGGATCGCGAAGGAGACGCGGCCGTGGCGGGTCGGCAGTTCACCCCGCTCCACCAGGATCTGGAGCACGATGGCGGTCGATGACAGGGCCAGTCCGCCGGCCAGGATCACGGCGGCTTCGCGGGGCTGGTCCAGCCAGCGGGCGCCGAGCCAGAACAGGCCGGCGGTCAGGACCACCTGGAGGGTGCCGAGCCCGAAGACATGGCTGCGGATCGCCTTCAGGCGCTCGATCGACAGTTCGAGCCCGATGGTGAACAGCAGGAACACCACGCCGAAATTGGCAAGCACCGTAACGCCGGAGATATCGGAGACGATACCCAGGGCGGAAGGACCGATCAGGGTACCGGCGACCAGATAGCCAAGCACCGGGCTGGAGCGCAGCCGCTGAAAGATCGGCACCACCAGCACGGCTGCTGCCAGAATGATCAGGACATCGTGCAGGTCTTGGCTGGTAGGGTGCATGCGTACGCGCTCGAATAAAAAATTCAGGTGAAGATATCTGCCGTGGCGATGCTTACTCGCCCCGGACCTCTTCGACCATCTCTATCAGGCGCGCATAATCCTTTACGACCAAAGTATGGCCACGACGTTCGACAAGGCCGCTGCGGGCAAGGTCGCTGAGCACGCGCGCAACCGTTTCGCGCGTCGTGCTGACCCGGCTGGCGATATCGCCGTGGACGGGAATCGGGGTGATTTCCGCCGTGTTGTCCGGGTGGAGGCCCGGCTTGGCGAGGCGGAGGATCTCGGCGTGGACCCGGTTGTTGGCGCCGAGCGTGCTCAGGTCCATGATCCTTCCGGTTGCATTCCGGATGACTGCGGCCATTCGCTGCATGACCATCAGCGCCACGCGCGGATGGGTCGTCACGATCTCCTGGAACAGGCGAGGCGGCACGAAGGCGATCAGCGTATCGGTCAGTGCGATCACGCTCGCCGAGCGCGGTTCCCCGTCCAGCGCCGAAAGCTCACCCATGTAGCCGCCGGCCGGAACGTCGTCGAAGCTGATTTCCCGCCCCGACATGGAGAACATGACGACGCGGACGCGCCCTTCGACCACGATGCAGGCATCGCGCGTGTCGCTCAGGTGGTCGATGATCTGCTCGTCTTCCTTATACCGGCGCCACCGGCACTGCCTGACGATCGACGCCCGCTCTTCCGGCGTAAGGGATGCAAACAGATCGATCTGGTCGAGAGAGGCGATCTGCGCTTCCGACACGGTTGGTTTCCCCTATTGAACAACGATTGGGTCAGAGGATACCCCACGCGGACCGCCACCGCGACCCTCCAGAATTCCCCGGCGCGCAACGCCCGCGCACAAGAACGGCTTATTGCATGCGGATATACTTGACCGATTTATAGCAGGACGGGAAAGAAGCCATTGTGCCGCAGCTTGCCGCGGCCCATCATTCGATCCCGATTGTTGACTATTTCGTCGTCGTCAAGCTTTGGAAGGTCAGGTTCAGCCCTTGCTCCCCAGCGATCCCGTCAAGACTTCCGATCCAGCGGCCCCTGAAGCGGGCAAGACCGGCAAACCTTTGCGGATCGGCCTGCTGGCCCGTATCCGCGCCTATTTCCTGGCCGGCATCCTGGTCACGGCGCCGGTCGCCATAACGCTCTATCTGGCCTGGGCTGTCATCGATCTGATCGACAACTCCGTCTCCCGACTGCTGCCGGAGCAGTACAACCCCGAAAACTACATGCCGTTCAGCGTGCCGGGCCTGGGCGTCGTCATCGTCATCCTGACGCTGACCCTGATCGGCGCCTTCACGGCCGGCGTGATCGGGCGGCTGGTGATCCGGATGGGAGAAGGCGTGCTCGCCCGCATGCCGATCATCCGCAGCGTGTACGCCGCCACCAAGCAGATCATGGAAACGGTGCTGGCCAACCAGTCCGCCGCCTTCCGAGAGGTCGTGCTGCTGGAATATCCCCGGCGCGGGATCTGGACGCTGGGTTTCATCTCCGGCCAGACGCACGGCGAGGTGCGCGACCTGAGCGCCGACGACGTCGTCAACGTGTTCGTGCCGACTACGCCGAACCCGACTTCGGGCTTCCTGCTGTTCGTCCCGCGTTCCGACCTGCATGTGCTGTCGATGACGGTCGAGGAAGGCATCAAGATGGTGGTCTCCGGCGGTATCGTGACACCTCCGGAGCGGCGTTCGGTGGAGGAGCAGGCGGTGCCCCAGGTATCGGTCCGGGCGCGGGAAACCGCCGGGTAGGCCGGCACGCCACGGCATTTCGTCCGGCCCGGCTTGCGGCCGTTGGGTGAATTTCGCTGTTACATCCGGTGAAATCCTTCCACCCGCCGCGAGCCCCGAACTTTCCGAATGTCCCAGCTTGCCGATCAACTCCCCCGCAGCAAGGCCGAGGGCTCCGTTTCGCCGATGCGGCGGTATCTGGCGCGGCTGACCAGCGTCATTCCGACCCGCCGGCTGCGCAACAGCGAGACGGTACTGATCCTTATCAGCGCCGTCATCGGCGGAGTCGTGGGTTTGGGGGTGGTCCTGCTCCACGACTTCGTCGGATATCTCCACCACGTAATCTTCGGGCTCGGCGAAGGGCGCTATCTCAGCGAAGGGGTCGGCATCGCGGCCGGTACCATGGTGCTGGCGCCGGCTTTGGGCGGGCTGCTGGTCGGGACGCTGATGTTCTTCGTCCGGCGCTGGCGTCCGGGGGATATCGTCGATCCGATCGAGGCCAATGCGCTGTTCGGGGGCAAGATGTCCCTGATCGACAG
>DASQKT010000401.1:0-6007 GCA_035630415.1 Skermanella sp. | reverse complement strand
GCCCTGGCGGATCAGGGTGCGCAGGTCGCGGTGGGTCGCGGCGATGATCCGGACATCCGTCTTGATCGGCGTGCGGCCGCCGACGGTCGTATATTCACCTTCCTGGAGGACGCGCAGCAGCCGGGTCTGGGCTTCCAGCGGCATGTCGCCGATCTCGTCCAGGAAAAGGGTGCCGCTCTGCGCCTGCTCGAACCGGCCGGTGGAACGGGTCGTGGCGCCGGTGAAAGCGCCCTTTTCGTGGCCGAACAGCTCCGACTCGATCAGCTCGCGCGGGATGGCGGCCATGTTGATCGCGACGAACGGGCCGCTGCGGCGCTTGCCGTATTCGTGCAGCGCGCGGGCCACCAGCTCCTTGCCGGTACCGGACTCGCCCGTGATCATGACCGTCAAGTCGGTGCCCATCAGCCGGGCGAGGACGCGGTAGATTTCCTGCATCGCCGCCGAGCGGCCGATCAGCGGAAGCTGCTCTTCCGTCTCGGCATCCTCGGCGGAGGCATGGCCGTTCAGTGCGATCGGCTGCGGCGCGCTGAGCGCCCGCTCGACCACATTGACCAGTTCCTTGAGGTCGAACGGCTTGGGCAGGTATTCGAAGGCGCCCCGCTCGGCCGCCTTGACGGCGGTCATCAGGGTGTTCTGCGCGCTCATGACGATGACGCGCAGTTCCGGACGGATCTTCTTGATCCGGGGGATCAGGTCCAGCCCGTTCTCGTCCGGCATGACGACGTCGGTAATGACGAGATCGCCCTGCCCGTCAGCCACCCAGCGCCAGAGGGTGGCGGCATTCCCCGTGGTGCGGACATCATGGCCCAGTCGGATCAGTGCCTGGTTGAGCACCGTCCGGATCGCACGATCGTCATCGGCGACCAGGATCGTCGATGCCGGCATTACGACTGCTCCAGAGACTGTTCAAAATCGGCATACATCGGTAGCGATACCTTGAATACGGTACGGCGCGGCAGGGTCTCGAAGTCGATGACTCCACCATGGTCGCCAATCAGTTTCGCAACTAATGCAAGACCCAGGCCGGTTCCGTTCCGCTTTGTCGTCACAAAGGGATCGAACAGATGGGTGCGAAGATCCTCCGGTATACCATTGCCGTTGTCCTGCACGCTAACCAGCAACGGCAGGTGTACACGACTCTCGATTCCCGGCACGGCCAGACGGACGCCATGCTGGTAGGCGGTGCTCAAGATTATCTCGCCGCTCTGCTCGGGGACTGCTTCTGCCGCATTTTTAATCAGGTTGAGGAAAACCTGGATGAGCTGGTCCCTGTTGCCATAGACGTCCGGCAGCGACGGATCGTACCGCTCGGTGAAGCGGATCGTCCGTGCAAAACCGCTCTGGGCTACCTTGCGGACGTGCTCCAGCACGCTGTGGATGTTGACCGCCGTCCGGTCGGGCGGACGCTTGTCCGAGAACACCTCCATCCGATCGACCAGGGCCACGATCCGGTCGGATTCATCGCAGATCAGGCGGGTCAGTTCCCGGTCTGGCTCGGACGCGTTCTGTTCCAGCAACTGGGCGGCGCCCCGGATGCCGGAGAGCGGGTTTTTGACCTCATGCGCCAGCATGGCGGCCATGGCGGTGACGGAGCGGGCGGCGTTGCGGTGGGTGAGTTGGTTGTCGATCTTGCGGGTGATCGACTTCTCATGCAGCGACATCACGACGCAATCCGCCGGCTCGCCCAGCGGCGCCACGCGCACGGTGACGAGGTGGACGCCGATCTTGGGCGTATCGAGCGTGACGCCGTATTCGGACATGCTGGCGCCGCTGACCCTGGCCTGATCGATCAGAAAGTAGACCGGACTATCCTCGGGCAGCAGTTCGGTCAGCGGCAACCCTATCAGCGCCGCAGCACCGCAATCGAAGAACTCCTGAGCTTCCAGATTGACGTAGAGGATTTCGTTGCGGCCGCCGATCACCAGCACGGGGTCGGGCAGCGCATTGAGGATGCCGGAGGGATCGATTTCCTGCCGCATCGTCTTCCGCCAAGCTGTAGCTGCGCGCGCCATCAAGCCGCCATCCTGTCGATTGCCGGTGAGTAGAAGTCCCGAATCATGGTGCGGACCCTGGCGGGGTCCGAGACCCGGTTGACATCGGCACGGAATTCCGCCGAGCCGGCAAAGCCCTTGCTGTACCAGGAGACGTGCTTGCGGGCGATCTTGACGCCGGCCTCGATGCCGTAGTGTTCCAGAATGGCCTCATAATGTTCCAGTAGCGTCGCGAGCTGCTCGTCGGGGCACGGATCGGGCAGGTGCCCGCCGGTGCGGAGATAATGGATCACCTGTCCGATGAACCAGGGGCGCCCATAGGTGCCGCGCCCGATCATCACGCCGTCTGCCCCGCTTTCCTCGAGACAGCGCGTGACGTCCTCGAAGGTGTTGAGATCGCCGTTGGCGATCACGGGGATGGCGACGGCTTCCTTGACATGGCGGATAGCCTTCCAGTCGGCGGTCCCCGTATAGAACTGGCAGCGGGTCCGGCCATGGACGGTAACCATGCGGATGCCGCATTCTTGTGCAATCCGGGCGAGATTGGGCGCGTTGCGGCTGTCGTCGTCCCAACCCAGCCGCATCTTCAGCGTGACCGGAAGATCGACCGCCTTGACGGTCGCCTCCAGGATGCGGGCGGCGTGGACCTCGTCCCGCATCAGCGCCGAGCCGGCCTGTCCATTGACGATCTTCTTTACCGGGCAGCCGAAGTTGATATCGATGATGGCGGCGCCCCGGTCCTGGTTGAGACGCGCCGCCTCCGCCATCGAGGCCGGGTCACAGCCGGCGAGCTGGACCGCCATGGGGAATTCTTCCGCGCAGTTGGTCGCCATCTTCATGGTCTGGCGCGAGGCGCGGATCATGGCTTGGCTGGCGATCATCTCGGAGACGACGAGCCCGGCGCCGCTGCGCTTGACGAGACGGCGGAACGGCATGTCGCTGACGCCCGACATTGGGGCGAGGATCACTGGATCGTCGATCCTGATGGAGCCGATGTTTATGCCCATGTTTTGGGCAGTTCCCTGTAATGCTGTCATTTTGTGCAAGCTATCATGGGATTCGAAAATACCGCAAGCGCGAAGAATGCTGATGAAACTATCAATTCGCGCCCGGCCCCATCCAGATACGCGGATTTTGACTATTTTGAACTAAATACATTCACGAAACTAAAATGTCCGTGACGAATTTTACGCCAGGATAGCCCAAAGTGAGCAAAAGAAAGGCAAGTAGCACAAGCCGGGCTGCCCGTCTTCCCCGCACTCCGGTTGCGGCATGGGCAATCAGGAGCCCACCTATGACCACGAAGGTGGCGACAGACAGGACTGTCTTGTGGTCGATCCGGAAGAGGATTCCTTGCTCGAAGTAAAGAACGGACATACCGGTCACGAGCCCCAGGCCGAGGACGATTTCCGACGCGATCAGCAGCCTGCCCTGAAGCTGCTCGCTGTCGGCCATGGGCGGCAGCATCCGGGTAAGGGTGGTCGGCCGCTTGGCCTTGAGGGCGCGTTCCTGAAGGAATGCGGCGAGCGCCGCGACCGCCGCCAGCGTCAGCAGCGCGTAGGTGGTGACGGAAACCGTGATGTGGGCATCGACCCAGACGGTGGGAGCCGTGGGACTGAGCGTCGGGTCGCGCGCTTCCGCCGTCGCGGTGGCGAACAATCCCACCAGCAGCAGATAGGGCAGCAGCAGCGGCATCAGCCGCCATCCGGAGCGTGTCGTCAGGCACAGGCCAGTGAACAGGACCATGCACGCCGCTATGCTGACCCAGAGGGTCGTGGAGATCCCCGTACGCCATGTGCCGTCCAGCTGCACCAGCGCCCACGTGAGCGGTCCGGCCGCCGCCACCGCCAGCACGGCCCAGAAGACCATGTCCGGTCCCCTGCCCTGGCGGAACCCGTCCCGGACATAGGCCAGCAGCGTGGCCGGCAGGAGAGCCATCAGGGCGGACAAGTTGAAAAGGACGTTTTGCAGCATGCTGTTCCGTTCTTCTTCCGGTACGGATGGCCGCTTGGCGACAGGGCCGCGACAGGCTAGGCTCCACGACCGGACATTCCAAGACTCAATCGCGCCTGGACCCGAGCGGCCAAGGCGTAAACAATCGAGAGTGCGAAACCGACTATGACTTCATGTGTGGCGCTGATCGTCGCCGCCGGCAGCGGCGAGCGCTTTGGCGGCGACCGCCCCAAACAGTATCAGGATTTGGGGGGCCGCGCCGTGCTGCACCATACGGTCAGCGCATTTCTTCGCCACGATGCCGTCGATGCCGTACAGGTAGTGATCCAGCCGGCCCATCGTGAGCTTTACGACGCTGCTGTGGAGGGGCTTGGGCTGCCTGAACCCGTCGCGGGGGGCGCCACGCGGCAGGAATCCGTTCGGCTGGGGCTGGAGCGGCTGGCGGCGCTCGATCCCGTTCCCGATTTCGTCCTGATCCATGACGCCGCCCGGCCGCTGGTCGACGCGGCTACCATCGAAGCGGTACGGACGAAGCTGAACGAGGTTCCGGCCGTTATCGCGGCGGTTCCCGTCACGGATACGCTGAAGCGCGGCGATGCCGATGGCATGATCACCGGCACGGTGGAACGGGCCGGACTGTGGCGGGCGCAGACGCCCCAGGGATTCCGGTTCCCGGAAATCCTGAAGGCGCATCGCGACTTGGCGGGAGCGGAGTTGACCGACGACGCGGCGGTGGCCGAACGCGCGGGACTTGGGGTGGCACTGGTTCATGGCAATGCGGACAATCTGAAAGTGACCAATCAGGACGATATGGCGAGGGCCGCCTTGACGATGAGTTCAACCTTGCACACCCCCTTGCCGGACGTGAGGACGGGACTGGGCTTCGACGTCCACCGCTTCGCACCCGGCGACCATGTGGTGCTGTGCGGCGTCAAGGTGCCGTTCGAGGCGCGCCTGGACGGGCATTCCGATGCCGATGTAGGGCTGCATGCCCTGACCGACGCCATCCTGGGAGCACTGGCCGCCGGCGACATCGGCAGTCACTTCCCACCCAGCGATCCGCAGTGGCGCGGCGCCGACAGCGCCCTGTTCCTGCGGCACGCGGTCGGCATGGTTCATGAGCGCGGCGGCGTCATCGCCCATGCGGACGTGACGCTGATCTGCGAAAAGCCGAAGATCGGTCCTCACCGCGAAGCCATGGTCGCACGCATGGCCGATTTGCTGAGCTTGGCTCCCGACCGGGTCAGCGTCAAGGCGACGACGACGGAGCGGCTTGGGTTCACCGGGCGCGGCGAGGGGATCGCGGCGCAGGCCGTCGCCACGATCCGGCTGCCGGCCAGCTAGAAATCTCATCTTGTGAGCCAGAGGGAGGAAGCGTCCATGTTCTCCGAAGATGTCCTGGCGCAGGCGCGTGACGTCCTGGCGCGTTTCGAGGCGGCCAAGTGCAAGATCGCGACTGCGGAGTCCTGCACCGGAGGCCTGATCGCGGGGGCGTTGACGGAGATTCCAGGCTCGTCCAGTGTCGTGGAGCGCGGCTTCGTCACGTATTCGAACGAAGCGAAGATCGAGTTGCTGAGCGTTCCCGGTGAATTGATCTCGCGCGTGGGCGCCGTCAGTCCGGAGGTTGCCGAGGCGATGTCAGCCGGCGCCATCGCGCACAGCCGGGCGGATGTGGCGATTTCGGTTACGGGGATCGCCGGTCCCGGCGGCGAGACGCCGGGCAAGCCGGTGGGGCTGGTCTATTTCGGCATCACCCGGCGCGGCGGGAGCGTCCGGCACGAGCGGCGCGTGTTTCCAGGCGACCGCTCGGCGGTGAGGATGGCGACGGTCAGGTTCGCGCTTGACCTTCTGGCCGGCGCGCTCTGACCGGCGCTGGACGCGTCAGGCCGGGTTCGAGTTGGTGCTGGCGGCAACCGGAACCGTGCCGTCGCCGTAGAGCTGGCGGGCACGGGTTTCGAACGCCGCCACCATGCGGCGGACGGCTTCGTTGAACAGCACGCCGATGATCTTCTGGAGCATCTTCGACCGGAATTCGAAATCGACGTAGAAATCGATCAGGCAGC
>DASQKT010000400.1:0-10566 GCA_035630415.1 Skermanella sp. | reverse complement strand
ATCCACAAGGCGCTTAAGGAAGCCGAGGCTCGGGGCGAGATCGAATATGTCTGGGCCGAATCGGTGGCGGCGACCGACTACGAGCGGGTGATGCGCCAGTATGCCGAGGCCGGACAGCAACTTATTGTCGGCGAGGCCTTCGCGGTCGAGCGCCCGGTGCGCGCGGTCGCCAAGGACTACCCAAAGACGGCTTTCCTGATGGGGTCGAGCTTCGGGCCGGCGGGGTCGAACCTGTCGGTATTCGACAACTTCATCCAGGAGCCGGCCTACCTGACCGGGCTGATCGCCGGCGGCATGTCGAAGTCGGGCATCATCGGCATGGTCGGCGGATATCCGATCCCGGAAGTGAACCGGCTGATGAACGCCTTCATGCAGGGTGCTCGCGAGACCAACCCGCAGATCAAGTTCATGGTCAGCTTCATCGGCTCGTGGTTCGATCCGCCCAAGGCCAAGGAAGCGGCCTTCGCGATGATCGACCGGGGAGCGGACATCATGTATGCCGAACGCTTCGGCGTGTCGGATGCCGCCAAGGAGCGCGGCAAGCTGGCGATCGGCAACGTGATCGACACCCAGGCACAGTATCCCGAGACGGTGGTGGCGAGCGCCCTGTGGCACATGGAGCCGACCATCTTCCGCGCCATCGCGGCGGTCCGCGAGAACAAGTTCAGCGCCGAGGATTACGGTCAGTTCAGCACCATGAAGTTCGGCGGGTCGAGCTTGTCGCCGCTGGGGACCTTCGAGAAGAAGATCCCCGAAGCCGTGTTGGCCAAGGTCAAGGAACGCGAGCAGGAAATCCGTGACGGCCTGTTCCGTGTCGATGTGAACGACAGCGAGCCGAAGTCGTCGATGTGATGAAGCCCAGGAGTTAAGGGGGCTTCATGCACGAGGTCGTACTGAGATTGGCAGGGGTGACCAAGCGCTTCGGCGCCCTGGTCGCCAACGACGATATCTCGCTGGAGCTTCGGCGCGGCGAGGTCATGGCGCTGCTGGGGGAGAATGGGGCTGGCAAGACGACGCTGATGAACATCCTGTTCGGCCATTACGTGGCCGACGAGGGGAGCATCGAGGCGTTCGGCAAGCCGCTACCGGGCGGATCGCCCAAGGCGGCGCTAGCCGCCGGCATCTGCATGGTGCATCAGCATTTCACCCTGGCCGACAATTTGTCGGTTCTGGACAACGTGATCCTGGGGACGGAGCCGCTGTGGCGGTTCCGGTCTGATCGCGGGGCGGCTGCCGCCAAGCTTTCGGCGCTGGCGGAGCGGTTCGGCCTGACGGTCGATCCTGCGGCATCGGTCGGCAGCCTGTCGGTGGGTGAGCGCCAGCGGGTCGAGATCCTGAAGGCGCTCTACCGCGATGCCCGCATCCTGATCCTGGACGAGCCGACCGCCGTGCTGACGCCGCAGGAGAGCGAGCTGCTGTTCGCGACGCTGAAGCTGCTGACGGCGGAAGGCCTGGGCGTCATCTTCATCAGCCATAAGATGAACGAGGTGATGGCCGCCAGCGACACCGTCGGCGTGCTGCGCGGCGGCAAGCTGGTGGCGGTCCGCCGCACGGCGGAGACGGACCGAAGCGAGCTGGCGGAGCTGATGATCGGCCGGACGCTGAAGGCTCCCGCCGTCGAGCCGATGGAACCGGCGGAGCCCGTCCTGACTCTGGCCGGTGTAACGGTGCGGGCGGCGCGCGGCATGCTGGACCGGGCCGACCTTGTCGTTCGGCGGCATCAGATCGTCGGCATCGCCGGCGTGTCCGGCAATGGGCAGGCGGCGCTGGCGGATCTGGTCAGCGGGCTGGGCGTGCCGAACGACGGGCGGCTGGAGGTCTTTGGCAAGCCGGTCGTCGTGGCCGGACCGCTGGAGATGGTCAGGCGCGGCGTGGCGCGCATTCCGGAAGACCGTCATGCGACCGGGCTGGTCGGCGATATGACGGTTTGGGAAAACCTGATCGCCGAACGGGTGCGGCTGCCGGAGTTCTCGCGCTTCGGGTTCCTGAGGCGGGATGCCGCCAGAGCGCGGGCACGAGAGGTCATCAAGGACTACGATGTCCGCTGTCCGGGTCCGGACGCGGTGTCGCGGCTGCTGTCCGGCGGCAATATGCAGAAGCTGATCCTGGGGCGGACGCTCAGCTACAAGCCGGGACTGATCCTGGCGAACCAGCCGACGCGCGGGCTGGATGTCGGCGCCGTTGCCTATGTTCACGAACAATTGCTGGCGGCTCGCAGGGCCGGGGCGGGAGTGCTGCTGATTTCGGAGGATCTGGACGAATTGCTGGCCCTGGCCGATCAGGTCGCCGTCATCCACCGGGGGCGGCTGTCGCCGCTGATGCCTCGCGCGGCGGTGACGGTCCGGCAGTTGGGGCTCGCCATGGCTGGTCACTGGGAGGAGCTTCCCGATGTGGCTTGAACCGCGCGAGCACGTCTCCGTCGCGGTGCGCGTGCTGGCTCCCGTTGCCGCCGTGGTCGCGTCCCTGGCCCTATGCGCCGTCCTGATCGCGTGGACGGGGACGGGAGTGATCCAGGCTTACGGATTGCTGTTCCAGGGAGCGCTGGGCTCGCAGTTCGCCCTGGCCGAAACGTTGACGCGGGCTACGCCGCTGATGCTGACGGGGCTGGCGGTGGCGGTGGCGTTCCGCGCGAAGCTGTGGAACATCGGGGCGGAAGGGCAGCTTTACGCGGGCGCCTTGGTCGCCGTGCTGCTGGGAAGCGGTCCGCTGGAGCTGCCCGCCTGGGCGCTGCTGCCTGTCGTGCTGGTGGCGGGAGCGCTGGCGGGGTCGGTGCTGCTGATCGGGCCGACCGTGCTGAAGACGCGGTTCGGCGTGGACGAGGTCGTGACGACGCTGCTGCTCAACTTCATCGTATTGCTGTTCGTCTCCATGATGCTGGAAGGGCCGCTGAAGGACCCGATGGGGATGGGCTGGCCGCAGAGCGCGCCGGTTTTGCCGGAGGCCGAGTTGCCGAAGCTGATCGAGCGGTCGCGGCTTCACTGGGGACTGGTTCTGGGAGTGGTTGCCTCCGTCGTCCTATGGGTGATCAACACGCGGACGGTCTGGGGCTACGAGATCAAGGCCGTGGGTGCCAATCCGCGCGCGGCAGGGTTCGCCGGGATCGCGGTGAACGGCGTCATGCTGCGGGTGGCCATGCTGTCGGGAGGGCTGGCCGGGCTGGCGGGTGCGGTGGAGATCGCCGGGTTGCGCGGGTATTTGACGCTCGATCTGTCTCCGGGATTTGGCTACAGCGGGATCGTCGTTGCGATGCTGGCCCAGCTTCATCCGCTGGCGGTGGTGGCGGCTTCGATGTTCGTCGCCGGGATCTTCGTCGGGGCCGACGCCATGAGCAGAAGCGTTGCGGTGCCGAACTACATCGCCGACGTGCTGGTGGCGGTCAGTCTGCTGTGCATGCTGGTAGCGGGGTTCCTGGTCCGGTACCGCATCCGCTGGTCGGGCGCTCGGGCGGGCAGGGGGAACTGATGGCAGACATTCTCGACCTGCTGGTATCGGCGGCGTTCTGGACGGCCACGTTGCGAATCGCGACGCCCTATATCCTGGGAACGCTGGGGGAACTTGTCTGCGAGCGGGCCGGGGTCCTGAACCTTGGCATCGAGGGCATCATGACGCTGGGCGCCATGGCCGGCTGGATGACCGTCTACCAAGGCGGCGACCTGTGGACCGGCGTGATGGTCGCAGCACTCGCGGGTGGAACGCTGGGGCTTTTGCATGCCCTGCTGACGGTACCCTTGGGACTGTCGCAGCACGTCACCGGTATCGGCATAACGCTGCTGGGAACCAGCCTGTCCTACTACGTCTACCGGATGGTGCTGCCCCAGGTTTCCAGCCCGCCGACGATCGAGCCGTTCCAGCCTTGGGCGGTCCCGATCCTGTCGGAAATCCCGGTGATCGGACAGGCGCTGTTCAACCAGACTCCGCTGACCTATGCGGCGCTGGGGGCGGTCGGACTGGTGGCCTGGGTGCTGTACCGGACGCCGCTGGGTCTGGCAGTCAGGATGGTCGGTGAGAATCCCGCGGCGGCGGAGGCCCAGGGGATCAGCGTGACGGCGGTCCGGATGGGGGCGGTCGTCTGCGGCAGCGCGCTGATGGCAGTGGGTGGGGCCTTCCTGACGCTGTCCGCCTTCAACGCGTTCTTCTTCAACATGATCAATGGCCGGGGCTGGATCTGCATCGCCCTTGTCGTGTTCGCCTCGTGGCGGCCGGGCAAGGCGTTGCTGGGGGCGGTGCTGTTCGCGGCATTCGATGCCCTGCAACTGAGATTGCAGCAGATCGTCGGTCCGGCCTTGCCTTATCAGGTGTTTCTGATGTTGCCCTATGTACTGAGTATCCTGGCCTTGGTGCTGATGTCCCGGCGGGCGGCCTATCCGCGCGCGTTGATGATCCCGTTCAGGAAAGGGGAGCGGCACTGATGGACCTGATCGTACGGAACGCCAATCTGCCCGACGGACGCGTCGGGATCGACATCGGCATCGAGGGCGGGCGAATCGCCGTCGTGGAGCAGGGGCTTCAGGCGAGAGCGCCCGAGGAGATCGACGCAACCGGCCGGCTGGTGACGCCGCCCTTCGTCGATCCGCATTTCCATATGGACGCGACGCTGAGCTACGGCCTGCCCAGGGTCAACCGGTCCGGAACGCTGCTGGAGGGCATCGCTCTCTGGGGCGAGTTGAAGCCTCTGCTGACGCAGGAAGCGCTGATCGAACGGGCGCTGGAGTACTGCGACTGGGCGGTCGGGCGCGGGCTGCTGGCGATCCGCAGCCATGTCGATATCTGCGATCCCAGGCTGTTGGCGGTGGAAGCTCTGCTGGAGGTCAAGCGGCGGGTGGCGTCCTATCTGGACCTGCAACTGGTGGCCTTTCCGCAGGACGGCTATCTGCGCTATCCAGGTGCGCCGGAGCTTCTGACGCGGGCGCTGGACATGGGCGTCGATGTCGTCGGCGGCATCCCGCATTTCGAGCGCACCATGGCGGATGGCGCTATGTCCGTAAGGATGCTGTGCGAAATTGCGGCTGAGCGGGGGCTTCGGGTCGATCTTCACTGCGACGAGACGGACGACCCGATGTCGCGCCATGTCGAGACGCTGGCGTTCGAGACGCAGCGGGTCGGATTGCAGGGCAGGGCGGTCGGTTCGCACCTGACCTCGATGCATTCGATGGACAACTACTATGTCAGCAAGCTGATCCCGCTGATGGCGGAGGCCGGGTTGGGCGTGATCTCCAACCCGCTGATCAACATCACGATCCAGGGACGGCACGACACCTATCCGAAGCGGCGCGGCATGACGCGGGTGCCGGAGCTTATGGCGGCCGGGCTGACCGTCGCGTTCGGGCACGACTGCGTAATGGACCCGTGGTACTCGCTGGGTTCCAGCGACATGCTGGAGGTTGCCGGCATGGGCGTCCACGTGGCGCAGATGACGTCGATCGACGGCATGCATGCCTGCTTCGAGGCCGTAACGACGAATGCGGCAAAGCTGATGGGGCTGGAAGGCTATGGGCTGGCGCCGGGGTGCAACGCCGATCTCGTGGTGCTTCAGGCGAGCGGCGTGGTCGAGGCGGTACGTCTGAAGGCAACGCGGTTGTTCGTCCTGCGCCGGGGCAGGGTGGTGAGCAGGATGGCGCCGGCCGAAGCGATGCTGGACCTGGAGGGACGGCCGGAGCGGACGGGGTTCGCAATCACCGGACGGTAAGGCGCGTCAATTCCACGCGTGGCGCGGTACACCTGTATTCTCTATGAGGAAAGTGCGGACAGCGACCGGGAATGTCCCGGCCGCCTCCGCTACTGAGGGAGTAGAACGATGAGCAAGCATCGTTTCACTCTCTGGATCAGGCTTAAGGCGTTCGGGACCAAGGTCCTGTTCGTCCTGCGGTTCTAATCTCAGAGTGGGCGGCGGGGAATTCCGATCCCCGCTGCTTACCCTCTATCTTAAACGAAATTCAAAAGCGCTTCAACGGCCTGCCGCGCAGCTTTGCCCAATTCTGTACGTTTCCAGCGGTCAAAGAAAAAGCGCGGTCCCGGTGGACCGCGCTCTCGTTCGTCGCCTATCGCAAGGCTGGAACTCAGGGTTCCTTTTTGCCGGTGATGGCATCCTTGATAGCGCCTACGGCGTTCTGGATCTTGCCCTCGGCCTTGTCGGCCTTGCCTTCCGACTTGAGCTTGCTGTCACCGGTGAGGTTGCCGGCTCCTTCCTTCAGATCGCCCTTCATCTTCTTCAAAGAGCCTTCGGTCCGGTCGTCGCTCATGGTGATATCCTCAAAGTTTGCTTTTCGAGCCGTCGGCGTCATTGCCGCTGCGTTGACGCCGACATCGAATTTCCAACAACAGGCGCTTGCGGAGTTCGTCACGGCGGAAATTGAAATTAATGCACCGGCTTGAAAATCCGTGTGAGGGATCGCCGGAAACATTCGCGTCGGCGATGCGTTGCCGAATATCCGTGCATTCCTGCCGGCGCTTCCGGAGTTCGACGACCATGCCACCTTCCACCGATCTGTCGCCGGGGCGCTTCGCCCGATTGCTGCTGGTCGCCCTTGTCATCGTGACCATTGCCTTACTGGCATGGCAGATCGTGGACGTGCTGCTGCTGGTGTTCGGCGCCATCCTGCTCGCTGTCATGCTGCGCCGTTCCGCCGATTGGATGGCGGAGCGCACGCCGCTTCCCGAGGGATGGGCACTGGCGGCGGTGGTGCTGGGGAGCATAGTCGTGCTGGGCCTGTGCGGCTGGATGTTCGGCGCGCAGGTGTCGGGGCAGTTCGACCAGCTGGTCAAGGTGGTTCCGCAGGCCTGGGACGGCGTCAAGGGGCAGCTTCAGGGCTCATCGTGGGGCAGGGGCGTGCTGGAAACGGTCGAGCAGTTCGACCCGTCCAGCGTTTCCGGCGGTGTCGTCCGGGAAGCCGGATCGCTGCTGATGACGGTCGTCGGAGGCCTGGGCAATGTGCTGCTGCTGGTCGCCGGCGGCGTCTATCTGGCGGCGCAGCCGAAGCTTTACCGCGACGGCGTGGTCATGCTGGTGCCACGCGAGGCGGAGCACAGGACGCGCGACACGCTCGACACCATGGGCGATGCGCTCGGCAAGTGGCTGAAGGGCCAGTTCTTGGCGATGGTCATGGTCGGGATCATGGTGAGCCTGGGGTTGTGGCTGCTGGGAGTGCCATCCGCCCTTGCCCTGGGGCTGCTGGCGGGACTTGGCGAGTTCGTGCCGCTGGTCGGCGCCGTCGCCACGGCCATCCCGGCCTTGCTGGCGGCCTCGACCGTGGATATGTCGACGGTGCTCTATGTGCTGGTGCTTTACATCGTCATCCAGCAGATCGAGGGTAATGTCATCATGCCGATCATCCAGAAGGAGATGGTGTCGCTTGCCCCGGCGCTGGCGCTGTTCGCCGTCGTCGCTTTCGGTTTGCTGTTCGGCATCCTGGGCGTCATCTTCGCGACGCCGCTGACCGTGGTCGCCTATGTGGCGGTAAAGAAGCTGTATGTGGAGGGCGGATTGGGCAAGTCCGACACCAGAGAAGAGCCGAGTTGAGCGGAAGCTTCAGGTCAACGCTCCGGCGTATCGTGTCGCCGGTGGTTTCGACCATGGCCGTCATCTACTTCGTGCTCGACGCCGTCTTCCTGGGAATCCTCAAGCCGTTCCTCGACTGGCTGGGGCGGCAGCCGGTCCTGATCCGGACTGGCCGGTGGATCAAGTCGCTCGGGCCGTATCCGAGCCTGTTTCTGCTGGGCATTCCGGTGGTCGTCCTGGAGCCGCTGAAGCCGCTGGGCTTCTACGTAATGGCAACCGGGCATCCGCTTCAGGGCTCGGCCATCCTGGCGGGTGCCGAGGTCGCGAAGATCGTGGTGGTCGAGCGCCTGTTCCGGATCAGCCGGGACAAGCTGCTGACCATCCGCTGGTTCGCCTGGGGCTATCGGCTGGTAGCGGGCTGGCTCGCCCGGCTCCGCGCGCTTGCCGCCTGGCAGGCGGTCGTGCGTGCCGGAAACCACATCAAATACAAGGCGCGCGAGGTGATCCGCTGGTTCAAGAGTGCTGCTTGAAGGGTTCCACGATCTTCAAGCCGGCAGGCCCGTGCGAGGATTGATCGTGCGAAGATTGATCGTCGGCGGAGGCCGGCTCCAAATCCTTTTCCGGCACGTTCAACTCGACCCGGCGCGATGCGGGAAACAGCAGGTCGTAGCGGGAATGCGCCTCGATCGTGCGGCCCACGACTATGCAATCATGGTTGCCGTACTTTGCCTTCGAGCCCAGCGTCAGCATGTTACCTCCCCAGGTTTTGGTGTAGCTTTTGTTGTTTCCAGCCGGTCATCAGTGTGACCGGCTTTTTTCATTATGGAAAAGAGGCAATTCAGGATAGCAGAGACGAAACTAATTGGAACCCACCATAGGCAAGCGATCCAAATAGCGTCCAACTCAGCAGAATAGCCGCCAGCCAGATCAGGATCAGCCGGAAGCCACGGATTTTGGTATCGTCACGTGGCCGCGATATCGTCAGTGGTTCAGAGTAGCTATAGGGTTCAGAGTAGCTATAGGTATGTGGCTTTACACAGGTCCTGGCGGGCAGGTACTCGGCGATGTTGGCCATAACACTCTCGATAGGGGTGGTTCATGGCAGGATCGTCGCCGATAGGGGTGGTTTTTGTAAGTCTCTACAGAGATCTACCTCCTAAGATAAAACTGTGACATCGGCTGTTTTCACCAGCAGGCAGCGCCGCGCGCGTTGGTGTAGAGCGCGTAGAGCGACTGGCTGGACGCCATGAACAGGCGGTTCCGCTTTATGCCTCCGAAGCACAGGTTGGAGCAGCGCTCCGGCAGCGCTATCCGGCCGATCGGTTCACCAGCCGGCGAGAACACCATGACGCCGTCAAGCTTGGGGTCCCCCATACCCCAGCCGCACCACAGGTTGCCGTCCTCATCACAGCGGAAACCGTCCGGCGTGCCGGGGCCGGCGTCGATCAGGATACGGCGGTTGGCGATGCGCATACCGTCGTCGACCACGTCGTAGGCGAGGATGGTCCGGGGCGAGGTGCGGCTCTCGACCACGTAGAGTTTCGTTTCATCGGGAGAAAAGGCGAGGCCGTTCGGTCCGGCGATCTCGCCGTCCAGTACGGTCGCTTGTCCGGTCGCCGGATCGAACCGGTACAGGTTGCTGGGCAATTCCGGTTCGGCCTTGTGGCCCTCATAATCGGACAGGATGCCAAAGGGCGGATCGCTGAACCAGATCGAGCCGTCCGACTTGACCACGACGTCGTTGGGTGAATTGAGGCGCTTGCCGTCGAAGCTATCCATCAGGACCGTGATGGTGCCGTCATACTCGGTGCGCGTGATGCGCCGTCCGCCGTGCTCGCAGGAGATCAGCCGGCCCTGGCGGTCGCGCGTATTGCCATTGGCGAAGTTGGAGGGTTTGCGGAAGACGCTGACGGTCCCCGTTTCTTCCTCCCATTTCATGATCCGCTCGTTCGGGATGTCGCTCCAGAGCAGGTAGCGGCCGTCGCCAAACCAGACGGGACCCTCGCACCAGCGGAAGCCGGTCGCCAGCCGTTCGACGGCGGCAAGTCTCTGGTGATACTTGGCGAAGCTGGGGTGAAGTATTTCGATCGCGGGATCGGGATAGCATTGGATTGGCGGCACCATGCTGATTGTCATCTCCCTCAAGCGTTTCTTATCGACCTCGGCAGCCTCATCAAGGAAGCTTCGGAGCCTGCTTGTTTAACAGGGAGAAGCCGGACGCGCTATCGGGCAGCCTGCTGTTTGTTTTCCCCGAGTGCCAGAACTATCGCTTCAGCGGCTTTCTTCGGACGATAGTCCTGATCGAAAGGGAGCGGCCTGTCCTGCTTGTTGCGCCGCCGGTGGAACGAGTAACGGTCGGTCAAGCCCCACGTGATAACGGTATCGCAACGGGAATTGCCGAGTACCGTGTCCAGGAACGACATGTACATGTCGGCCACTTTCCCATCCACGACCTCGTCGTTTCCCAGCATCCGGTCTGCCCGGACATCCAGTTCGGTGATGACCAGGCGTATCCCGATGGCCTCGACCTGCCTCACGAAATCCCTGAACGCCGCCGGGTCCCACGGGTCTCCAAGGCGCAGGTGCGCCTGAAGACCCAGGGCGTCGATCCTGCCGCCGCTCTTCCTGACCCGGTCGATGAGTTGCAGAATCGCCGTCCTACGGTTCTGGTTCCAGGCAGCGTTGTGTTCGGTGCCGTAGTCGTTATAGACGAGCTGGGCATGCGGCGCGATCTCGGCCGCCCTCTTGAAGCTGTCGGCGATATATCCGGGACCGAACGCATCGAGCCAGGGGGATTGCCGCAGTCCATCGTCCCGTCCGTCGAAGGGTTCGACCGCCTCGTTGACGACATCCCATGACTTGATGCCGCTGTACCTGCTCATCACGGTATCCATATAGGTGAGTGCCAGATCCCACCCGCCGGCTTCCTTGAGCCTGTCCTTCGCCCAGTCCGGCAACCCCATGTGCCAGATAACCGTGGTACCGCGAAGCTCCTTGCCATTGGCCTCGGCGAAGGCGGCAAGTTCATCGCATGCGGAATAATCGTAGAGACCGGGTTGCTTCTCCACGTA
>DASQKT010000399.1:0-5469 GCA_035630415.1 Skermanella sp. | reverse complement strand
TTGAGCGATCCTTCCGATCAGGCCTATCTCTCCACGATCGAGGAAATCCTCGAAGAGGCCCGCCAGGGCCGCATGTTCGTCCTGATCGACGACGAGGACCGCGAGAACGAGGGCGATCTGGTCATTCCCGCCCAGTGCGCGACGCCCGACACGATCAACTTCATGGCGCGCTTCGGGCGCGGCCTGATCTGCCTCGCCATGACCGGCGAGCGGATCGAGCAGCTTCGCCTGCCGCTGATGTCCAAGCAGAACGCGTCGCGCCACCAGACCGCGTTCACCGTCTCGATCGAGGCGCGCGAAGGCGTCACGACCGGCATCTCCGCCGCCGACCGTGCCCGCACCATCCAGGTCGCGATCGATCCGGCGATGGGCGCCGACGACATCGCGACTCCCGGCCACGTCTTCCCGCTGGTGGCGCGTGACGGCGGCGTGCTGGTCCGCGCCGGCCATACCGAAGCGGCGGTCGATCTCGCCCGCATGGCGGGCATGACCCCGGCCGGCGTGATCTGCGAGATCATGAACGACGACGGCACCATGGCCCGGCTGCCGGATCTGGTGAAGTTCGCCCAGTTCCACGGCCTCAAGATCGGCACCATCGCCGACCTGATCGCCTATCGCCGCCGGACCGAGACGATCATCCAGCGCACGCTGGAAACCGTGCTGGACAGCCAGTACGGCGGCGAGTTCCGTATGATGATCTACGTCAACAAGGTCGAATACGCCGAGCATATCGCCCTGGTGAAGGGTGACATCACGACGCCTGAGCCGGTGCTGGTCCGCATGCACGCGCTCAACGTTCTGGACGACGTGCTGCACGACCGCTCCTGCGGCCGGGGCGGCGACCTTCAGGCCGCCATGCGCGAGATCGGCGAGGAGGGCAGGGGCATCGTGGTCCTGATCCGCGAGCCGCAGCCGACCAGCCTGTCCAGCCGCGTCAAGGCTCAGTTGGAGGGCACGCCGAATGCGCAGGCCGAGCTGCGGGATTATGGCGTGGGCGCGCAGATCCTGTTCGACCTGGGAGTGCGCGAAATGATACTCCTGTCCAACCACAAGAAGAACATCATCGGCCTGGACGGCTACGGTCTTTCCGTCGTCGGCACCCGGTCCATCAATCCCGCCATTTCCGGAGCCGACTGAGGCATGTCCGCCGTCACCGATATCGCAACCGACGCCGTAATTCGCATCACGGGTCCGCACATCCTGATCGTCGAAGCCCGCTTCTACGAGGACATCGCGGACGAACTGGTCCGGGGCGCCATCATCGAGCTTGAGAAAGCCGGCGCCACCTATGACCGGATCGCCGTCCCCGGCGCTTTCGAGATCCCCGCCGCGATCAACTTCGCCCTCACGGCGGCGGAGGGCGGCGGCGCCGCCAACGACGAGAGCGCCGCACCCCGCTACGACGGCTACGTCGCCTTGGGCTGCGTCATCCGGGGCGAGACGACCCACTACGACTATGTCTGCATCGAAAGCGCACGTGGATTGCAGGATATCGCCTTGCGCCACAACGCCGCTATCGGCTACGGCATCCTGACGGTCGAAAACGACGATCAGGCCTGGGCGCGTGCCAAGGTGGATCAGAAGAACAAGGGCGGTGCCGTGGCATCGGCCTGTCTTGACATGATCCGGTTGAAGCGCCACTTCGGCCTGACATCCTGAAATCAGACATATGCAGTTTTGAAAAGCACCATGGCACAGTCAGACGACGCGCGTGACAATGCCGCTTCGGGGGCTTCCCCCAAGCGCGGCCAGACCGGTTCGGGCGGCCGTTCGGGCGATAAGTCGGGTTCCCGGCGTACCGGCGGGGGCTCGGCCAAGGCACGTCGCAAGGCGGCCCGTCTGGCGGCGGTGCAGGCTCTCTATCAGGTCGATCTCAGCGGCACCAATACCGAAACGGTACTGGGCGAATTCATCAAGCACCGCTTGGGACACGAGGTCGATGGCGACACCTATGTCGCCGCCGACCCTCAGCTCTTCTCCGATATCCTGCGCGGAGCCAGTGCCCGTCAGGCTGAGCTGGACACCATGCTGACCTCCTGCCTGGACGCCACCTGGCCGGTGGACCGGCTGGAGCGGCTGACGCGCGCGATCCTGCGGGCGGGAGCCTTCGAACTTCTCGTCAACGTGGAAACCCATCCCCGGATCGTGATCAGCGAATACGTCGACGTGGCTCACGCCTTCTTCGCCGGCCGTGAACCCGCCATGGTCAATGGCGTACTCGACAAGCTGGCCCGCGCCATCCGCGCCGACGATCTGGCTGCTCCGGACCCCTCGCGTGCCCCGGCCGCCGGGCGCTGACAGCGCCGGCGAATTCGGCCGGATCGACCGCTACCTGAAGCCCCTGGCGGCGGGTTTCCCCGGCGCACTCGGCCTGACCGACGACGCCGCCGTGTTCGGCATCCCGCTCGACCGGGAACTGGTGATAACCACCGACGCCCTGGTCGCCGGCGTCCACTTCCTCCCCGACGATCCGCCCGCCGACATCGCCGCCAAGCTGCTGCGGGTCAACCTGTCCGACCTTGCCGCCATGGCGGCGGAGCCGCTGGCCTATTCCCTGGTGACCAGCCTGCCAACCGACATCGGCGACGACTGGCTGGCGGCCTTCGCCGCTGGTCTGGCGGAGGACCAGAAGCGTTACGGCATCCACCTGATGGGCGGAGACTCCGTTTCGACTCCCGGCCCGGTCACCCTGTCGGTAACCGCCTTCGGCCTCGTGCCCAGGGGACAGGCGCTCCGCCGTGGCACGGCAGGGGCGGACGACCTTGTCTTCGTCAGCGGCACCATCGGCGACGCGGCCCTTGGCCTCCGCGTCCTTCAGGGCAAACTGAACGCCCCGGACCCCGACCCGTTGATCGAGCGCTACCGCCGCCCGCAGCCCCGACTATCCCTGGTGCCGACGCTGCGCCGCTTCGCGACGGCAGGCCTCGACGTCTCCGACGGCTTGGTCGCGGATCTGGCGCATCTCTGCGAAGTCTCAGGCTTTGCGGCGACGATCCACGCCGACCGCGTGCCCCTGTCCGCCGCGGCCCACGCCGCAATTACGGCAGACCCAACCCTGCTCGCCACCGCCCTGACTGGCGGCGACGACTACGAAATCGTCTTCACGGTGAAACCAGACGACCGCGAAGCACTGCTCGCCTCCGGCGCCGACTTGACCGAGATCGGCCGCCTGTCCCCCGACGGCATCGCCGGCACCGTCACTGTCCTGGACGGTACCGGCACCCCCATGCCCCTGACGGCCCGAGGCTGGACCCACTTCTAAAAGCGTCCATGCCGCGCTTTACGGGAACATCGGCGCCTGCTCCAGCCCCATCGTCTCGATCAGTCCGTTCATCACGTTGAAGTTCTGGATCGCCTGACCCGACGCGCCCTTCACCAGGTTGTCCAGCACCGACAGCACGATGGCCCGCCCCGGCAGCCGGTCCTTGAACACCGAGATGTGGACCTGATTGGACCCGCGCACATGCTTGGTGTGTGGGACCACCCCCGCCGGAAGCACCTGCACGAACGGCTCGTCCGCGAACCGTGCCGCCAGGGCGGCGCGCAGGTCGTCCGGACCGTTCTTGCCGGCCAGCTTGACGTAGGTCGTGATGAACTCGCCCCGGTTCATCGGGATCAGGTGCGGCGTGAAGGCCATCGTCACCGGCACCCCGGCGGCGATGCTCAGCTCCTGCTCCATCTCCGGCATGTGGCGGTGATGGCCGACGCCATAGGCGTGCATGCCCTCCGACACCTCGCAGAACAGGTTCGCCTGCTTGGCGTCGCGCCCGGCGCCGCTGACGCCCGACTTGGCGTCCACGATGATGTCCTCGGTCTGGATCAGCCCGTCGAGCACCAGCGGCAGCAGCGGGATCAGCGTCGCGGTCGGATAGCAGCCGGGGTTGGCGACCAGCCGCGCGTTCCGCACGCCCTGCCGGTTGAACTCGGTCAGGCCATAGACGGCCTCGCGCTGAAGCTCGACCGCCGCATGCTCATGGCCGTACCACTGGGCATAGCTGGCCGGATCGGACAGCCGGAAATCGGCCGACAGATCCACGATCTTGACCGTATGGGGCAGCGCCCGGATGATTTCCTGCGTCGTGCCATGGGGCAGGCCGCAGAAGACGAAGTCGATCTCCGACCAGTCCACCTGCTCGATCTTCACCAGATTGGGCAGGTTCAGGTAAGCCAGATGCGGGAAGACCTCGGCCAGCGGCTTGCCGGCCTGACGCTCGGCCGTCAGGATGCGGACATCGGCGGCCGGGTGGCGGGCAAGCATGCGGACCAGTTCGGCGCCGGTGTAACCACTGGCTCCCAGGATGGCGATCCGGATCTGATCGACCGATTCGGGCATCTGACAAACTCCCATAAGCGAAGGGCAGGGGACGAAACTTGAAGCTGCGAAGACAAAAACGAACAGGGCGCCCCGGATCGGGACGCCCTGCCGCAGTATAACCAGAAATGCGGTGTGTTGGTGCCGATCAGCGCTTCGAGAACTGGAAGCTACGACGGGCCTTCGCACGGCCGTACTTCTTACGCTCGACGACGCGGGCGTCGCGGGTCAGGAAGCCGGCTGCCTTCAGCGGCGGACGCAGGCCCGGCTCGTAGTAGGTCAGGGCCTTGGAGATGCCGTGACGGACCGCACCGGCCTGACCGGACAGACCGCCGCCGGCGACCGTCGCCATCACGTCGTACTGGTCGATGCGGGCGGCGATCTCGAACGGCTGGTTCAGCAGCATGCGCAGAACCGGACGGGCGAAATAGACGCCGATATCGCGACCGTTGACGGTGACCTTGCCGGAACCGGGCTTGATCCAGACGCGGGCGACCGCGTTCTTGCGCTTGCCGGTGGCATAGGCGCGGCCCTGGGCGTCGATCTTCGGCTGCGGGGCGGCCTGCTCGGAAACGACGGCGGTGGCGGTCGAAGAAGAACCGCCGGTCAGGTTCTTAAGATCGGCGAGAGTGGTGGTAACCTGCGCCATGATTTACGAGATCCTCTTGTTCTTCGGGTTCAGGGCGCCGACGTCCAGAACTTCCGGCTGCTGGGCTTCATGCGGATGGACGGCACCGCCGTAAACCTTCAGGTTGCCCATCTGCTTGCGGCCGAGCGGACCACGAGGAACCATGCGCTCGACGGCCTTGATGACCACGCGCTCCGGATACTTGCCATCCAGGATCTGACCCTTGGAACGGCCCTTGATGCCGCCGGGGTAGCCGGTGTGCCAGTAGAAGATGTCGTCATTGCGCTTGTTGCCCGTCAGACGAACCTTCTGGGCATTGATCACGATGATGTTGTCGCCGCAATCGACATGCGGCGTATAAAAGGGCTTGTGCTTGCCGCGCAAGATATTGGCGATGATGCTCGCCATGCGGCCGAGGACGAGGCCTTCCGCGTCGATGATGAACCACTTCTTCTCGACTTCGGACGGCTTCAGGGACAGGGTCTGCATTGCCACTCTCTCATGAAATACCGGATGCGGCACGAGAGCG
>DASQKT010000398.1:0-3059 GCA_035630415.1 Skermanella sp. | reverse complement strand
ATCGACCGGCACGCCGACCGTCATCAGCGGCGCCGACACCATGAAGACGATCAGCAGCACCAGCATCACGTCCACGAAAGGCGTGACGTTGATCTCCGATAACTGGCTGTACGAGCGGCGCTTGCCGCGACCGTTGGATTTACCGGCGAGCTGGGCTCCCATGGTCAGCCCCGCTCTTCAAGGTATCGCGACAGGATCGAACTGAATTCACTGGAGAAAGCGTCCAACCGGTCGGCGTAGCGCCCCAAGTCGGTCGAGAACTTGTTATAGGCGACGACCGCCGGAATGGCGGCGACGAGGCCGAGCGCGGTCGCGAACAGCGCTTCCGCGATGCCCGGCGCCACCACGGCGAGGCTGGTGTTGTTGGAGGCCGCGATCGAGGTGAAGCTGTTCATGATGCCCCAGACGGTGCCGAACAGCCCGACGAAGGGCGCCGTCGAGCCGACAGTCGCGAGGAACGACATGTAGCGCTCGGCCCTGGCCATCTCGCGGCCGATGGTCACCGACATGACCCGCTCGACCCGCTGCTGCAAGCCGGCCTTGATGCCCGACGCGTTCAGCGCCCGCTCGCTGGCGTGGCGCCACTCGCGCATGCCGGCGGCGAAGGTCGCGGCCATCGGATCGTTCGGCTGCGTGCCGACATCCTCGTACAGCTTTTCCAGCGAGCCGCCGGACCAGAAGCTTTCCTCGAAATCAGCGGCCTGGGCGTTGAGCTTCCGCAGCTTGACGATCTTTTCGAAGATGATCGCCCAGCACCAGACCGAGGCCGCGAACAGCATCAGCATGACCGCCTTGACCACAATGTCCGCAGCCATGAACAGGCCCCAGACGGACAGGTTATGGGCCGTCGCTGCGGCAGCTCCGGAGGTGACGACAGAAGGATCCATTTTAGTCAGTCTCGCCCATTAGCTAATTGCATCGCGCGCCTGAAGATCGTCCAGCGCCAGCCGGACAGGGCCGGGCAGCCGGACAGGACGTCCCTGCGGATTGAGGCAGAACACGGTTAACAAAATACGAACAAGGAGCCGGCGCTCGGTCTTGGCAGCCATGTCGGCCACTTTGAAAATGGTCTGCTCGAACACGATGGAGGCGCCGCCGATATCGGCTATCCGCGTCTCGACTTCAAGCAAGTCGTCGAGCTTTGCTGGCCAGCGGAAGTCGATCTCGCACCTGCGTACCGCAAAGGTCACACCTTCGGTCTGGACAAGGTCCGTATGCCCGCTGCCCAGGGCACGCAGCATCTCCGTACGTCCGCGTTCGGCGAAACGCAGGTAGTTGGAATGATAGACTAGGCCGCCGGCATCGGTGTCCTCGTAATAGACCCGGATGGGCAGCCGATGGACCGCGCCGTCCAGATGTCCGCCCGGATCACTCATGCCCGGATCATTCATCCCTGGATTACTCATCAAGGTCCTCCCCCGGCACCAGAAGGTCGAGCTGACGCGCCGGCACTTGCGGGACGCTGAGGCCCAGATAGCGGAAGCCGCCATCGGTCAGCATGCGCCCACGGGGCGTACGCTGAAGCATGCCCTGTTGGATCAGGTAAGGCTCGACGACTTCCTCCAGCACGTCGCGCTGCTCGCCCAGCGCCGCCGCCAGCGTCTCCACCCCCACGGGGCCGCCGGCATAGTTGCCGGCGATGCAGCCGAGATAGCGACGGTCCATCCCGTCGAGCCCAAGCCGGTCCACTTCCAGCCGGTTGAGGGCTGCGTCCGCCGCCCTGGCATCGACCGGTCCTGGCCCGGCGACCGAGGCGAAATCCCGCACCCGGCGCAGCAGGCGGCCGGCGACGCGTGGGGTGCCACGGGACCGCAACGCGATCTCCGAAGCGCCGTCGGGCGTCAGGTCCAGCCCCAGCACGCGGGCGGCGCGGCTGACGATCAGTTCAAGCTCGTCCGGTTCGTAGAATTGCAGCCGCAACGGAATGCCGAAGCGCTCGCGCAGCGGCCGGGTGATCAGGCCGGAGCGCGTGGTCGCCCCGACCAGGGTAAAGGGCGGCAGGTCGATCTTGATCGAGCGCGCCGCCGGTCCCTCGCCGATGATCAGGTCGAGCTGGAAATCCTCCATCGCGGGATACAGGATTTCCTCCACCGCTGGGGCCAGCCGGTGGATCTCGTCGATGAACAGCACATCATGCGGCTGAAGGTTGGTCAGCAACGCCGCCAGATCGCCCGCCCGCGCGATCACCGGACCGGAGGTCGAGCGGAAACCTACTCCAAGCTCCCGGCTGACGATCTGCGCCAGCGTGGTCTTGCCAAGACCGGGCGGACCGAAGAACAGGACGTGGTCCAGCGCTTCCGACCGCGCCCGTGCCGCCTGGATGAAGATTCCGAGGTTCTCGCGGACCTGACGCTGGCCGACGAACTCCGACAGGCTGAGCGGCCTGATCGTGCTGTCGGGCTGCTCGCCGGTCATCGGCTCCGCCTGAACCATGCGATCGGGATGCCCAGCCTCCTCCATCACGCGCTAAGCTCCTTAAGTCCCATCATGATCAACTGTTCGACCTTGGCATCCGGTCCGGCCTTCTGGACGGCGGCGGCCACGGCCGTAAATGCGTCGGCGCGGCGGTAGCCCAGGTTGACCAGAGCCGACACCGCGTCGTTGGTGACGCCTGCGGTACCGGATGCTGCCGTTCCCGCCGGACCCGACGTCACGGCCCCGCCGCCCATGTAGAGGTCGGCGACCTTGTCCTTCAACTCGCTGATCAGGCGGTTTGCCAGCTTCGGCCCGACGCCGTCGGCCTGAACCAGCGCCGTCCGGTCCTGCGCCGCGATCGCCTGCCCCAGCTTATCCGGCTCCAGCACCGACAGCAGCGCCAGCGCCACGCGCGACCCTACCCCCTGGACGGTGGTCAGCCGCCGGAACCAGTCCCGCTCCGGCTGATCGACGAAGCCGAACAGGGTGATCGCGTCCTCCCGCACCTGCATCTCGATGCGGAGCGACACGGCGGTCCCGGTATCGCCGACGCGGCGCAACGTGCGCGCCGAGCAGAACACGAGGTAGCCGACGCCGCCGCAATCGACGATGCAGTGGTCGGTCCCGACGCTGTCGAGCAGACC
>DASQKT010000397.1:0-2645 GCA_035630415.1 Skermanella sp. | reverse complement strand
CTCTCCCCCGCCCTGACAGCCGATCGCGTTCTCATCCTGGATTTCGGGTCCCAGGTAACCCAGTTGATCGCCCGGCGCCTGCGCGAGAGTGGCGTCTACTGCGAACTCCATCCCTTCACCATCACGGATGAGAAGGTCAGGGAGTTCGATCCCAAGGCGATCATCCTGTCCGGCAGCCCGGCGTTCATCTCCCAGGAGAACTCGCCCCGCGCGCCCCAGCAGGTGTTCGAGCAGGGCGTTCCCGTCCTCGGCATCTGCTACGGCCAGCATATCATGTGCGCCCAGTTGGGCGGCGAGGTCACCGGCTCCGACCACCGCGAATACGGCCGCGCCTTCATCGACGTCAAGGAGCCCTGCGCGCTGTTCGACGGGCTATGGGAGCAGGGTGCCCGCGAGCAGGTATGGATGAGCCATGGCGACCGCGTCACCAAGCTGCCGGAAGGCTTCCGCGTCGTGGCGCAGAGCGAAGGCGCTCCCTTCGCCGTCATCGCCGACGATACCCGCCACTTCTACGGCGTGCAGTTCCACCCGGAAGTCGTCCACACTCCCCACGGCGCCCAGCTCCTGGAGAACTTCACCCACCGCGTCGCCGGCTGCGCCGGCGAGTGGACGATGGCCGCCTTCCGCGACGAGGAAATCGCACGGATCAGGGCTAAGGTCGGTAAGGGCAAGGTGATCTGCGGCTTGTCCGGCGGCGTGGACAGCTCGGTCGCCGCCGTGCTGCTGCACGAGGCGATCGGCGATCAGCTCACCTGCATCTTCGTCGATACCGGACTGATGCGCACGGGGGAGGCCGATCAGGTCGTCACCCTGTTCCGCGACCACTACAACATCCCGCTGGTCCACCGCGACGCGTCGGACCTGTTCCTCGGCAAGCTGGCCGGCGTCAGCGATCCGGAACGAAAGCGCAAGATCATCGGCGGCCTGTTCATCGACGTGTTCGACGAGGAAGCCCACAAGATCGGCGGCGCCGAGTTCCTGGCCCAGGGCACGCTCTATCCCGACGTGATCGAGAGCGTTTCCGTATCCGGCGGCGGCATGACCATCAAGTCGCACCACAATGTCGGCGGCCTGCCCGAGCGGATGAACCTGAAGCTGGTCGAACCTTTGCGCGAACTGTTCAAGGACGAGGTCCGCCGGCTGGGTCATGAACTGGGTCTGCCGGACAGCTTCATCGGCCGCCATCCGTTCCCAGGGCCGGGACTTGCGATTCGCATCCCCGGCGACATCACGCCGGAAAAACTGACCATCCTGCGGAAGGCCGATCAGATCTATCTGGAGGAAATCCGCAACGCCGGCCTTTACGATGCGATCTGGCAGGCTTTCGCCGTGCTGCTTCCGGTCCGCACCGTCGGCGTGATGGGCGACGAACGGACCTACGACTACGCCTGCGCACTCCGCGCCGTGACGTCGGTAGACGGCATGACCGCCGATTACTTCCCGTTCGACCACGAGTTCCTGGGACGAGTAGCCACCCGGATCATCAACGAAGTCCGCGGCATCAACCGCGTCACCTACGACATCACCAGCAAGCCGCCCGGCACGATCGAGTGGGAGTGACACCAAAGCCGACAGGTCCAGCTTAAAGGTCGCTGGTACAATCGGTGCGCCGGCGGCCACTGTCGATCTTTTGCAGGGCGGATTCAAGTTTGGAAGGAAACACCGGAGCCTTTTTCAGCATGATCGGCGTTGGCGACCTTGTCCAGCAGGGCATCGAAGACCTCGTCGGGAGAAGCGTAAGCATGGCGCTTGCGCGGTCGTGAGTTGAGGGCGGCGGCGATCCCGTCGAGGTGCGCCTGGTCGAACTCCGACAGGTCAGCCCCCTTCGGGAGGTACTGCCGCAGCAATCCGTTGGTGTTCTCGTTGGAGCCCCGCTGCCAAGGCGCGTGCGGGTCGGCGAAGTAGACCTGGATGCCGGTGGCGGCCGCGAGTTCCTTGTGGTGGGCCATCTCCTTGCCCTGGTCGTAAGTCATCGTTAGTCGCAAGGGAGCCGGGACGCGCAGCAGGCCCTCGACGAATCCGTTGCGGGTGGTCGCGGCCTTGGCGTCGGTTAGCTTGACCAGCACCAGCTTGCCGCTGGTGCGCTCGACCAGGGTGCCGATCGACGAGCGGTTGCCGGCGCCCTTGATCAGATCTCCTTCCCAGTGTCCTGGGACCAGCCGACCTTGGATCTCCGCCGGGCGCTCATGGATGCTCGTCATGTCGCGGATCTTGCCGCGCTTCTCGTCGGCCTTGGACCGTCGTCCGCGATGCGGCTTGCCCTGCCGAAGACAGGCCAGCAGCTCCTTCTTCAGCTCCCCACGTGGCAGGGCGTGGATCGTCTGATAGATCGCCTCGTGCGACACCGCCAGCCCGGAGGATGCCTCAACGTCGTCTTCCATGCGCTTTCTCCGGCCTGAGATTTGTTCCGGCGACCACCGCTGGCGCAGCAGAGCCGCCACGGCCTCGAAGACCGGCTTGCCCGGCTTCAGCCGATGTGGGCGGCCGCCGCGCGGCACGCCCACGCTCTGGATATGGGCCGCGTCGGCGGCATAGGCCCCAGCGCCGCCGTGGCGGGCGATCTCCTTGGACACCGTTCCCTTCGGTCGACCGATCGCCTCGGCGATCCGCGTCAGCGACAGTCCGTCACGCAGCCCCAGTTCAAT
>DASQKT010000396.1:0-6539 GCA_035630415.1 Skermanella sp. | reverse complement strand
TCGGGATCTGGATCACGCGGATCTTAAGACCCTGCATGTCCTCCCACTTGGTGATCGGGTGCTTGCTGTTGGTGGTGTCGCGGTAGCCGTGCTCCCAATAGCCAAGCCCGATCAGGCCTTTCTCCGGCAGCTTCTCCAGCAGCTTGGTCCCGACCGGACCATCGACCACGGCATCGGCAACCCGCACGTCGTCGAACATCAGCGGCAGGTAGAAGACGCCGTATTCCTTGATCATGGTGGAGAGAAGGCCGGTGCTGACGACCGTCATGTCGATCGTGCCGCCCTGGAGCGAGGAGATCACCTGGGCATCGCCGCCCAAGGTACCGCCGGGGAAGATCTTGCTCTTCATCTTGCCGCCGCTCTTCTCGGCGACGATGTCGGCGAACTTTTGGGCGCCCATGCTGAAGGGATGTTCCTTGACCTGCACCACCGCGATCTTGAACGAGTGGCTGCCGATCTCGGCGGCCAAGGCCACACCGGCGGTCATCATCAGGCCAGCGGCCATCAGCGGGGCCAGAGCCCGTTTGAACATCGTTTTCATGCGTTTCCCTCTCCCCTTAATTCAACCGCCGGGATTTCCGTTCCGGAACTTCTCACGGCGATCTGATATCTGTGATCACACTTGCATCAGACGTGACGGAGTGTCAAGCTGGATTCTCGAGACCAGCCACCGGAGAGAACCCCATGCCCCCCGTCAACGGCGCTCCCGCCTCGGGACTTGCCAGCCTTGAGCGCATCGACCGGGAAACGGTTTCCGGGCGGGTCTACCGCGACCTTCGCGAACTCCTGATCAGCGGGGAAATCTCACCCGGCGAGAAGCTGGCGCTCCGCTCCGTCGCCGCCGCACTCGGCACCAGCCTGATGCCGGTGCGCGACGCCGTGGCGCGGCTGGCGGCGGAGCAGGCAGTGGAGGTGATGCCCAACCGCACCGTCCGGGTGCCGGTGATGACTCGCGGCCGGTTCGAGGAGTTGCGGACGATCCGCCTGATGCTGGAAGGCCATTGCACCGAAATGGCCGCGGCCCATGCGACGCCCCAGGATCTGACGCGGATACGGGAGCTGCACGCCGACTTCACGGCGGAACACGATATGGACGACCCCGACGCCGGCCGCCTGATCCGCCTGAACAAGGAATTCCACTTCGCCGTCTACAAGGCGTCGCGGATGCCGGTCGCGCTCCAGATGATCGAGGGGCTGTGGCTGCAAATAGGCCCGGTGCTCAACTTCGACCTGCGGACGAAGTCGGAACGCCTGTCCCGCCGCGTCGCGGTCGGCCACCACACCGAGCTGCTGGCGGCGCTGGAACGGCGCGACGGTCCTGCTGCGCGCAAGGCGCTGTCCGATGACATCGTCAGCGCCGGCGACTTCATCCTGGGCCGGAACGTTTTGCCGGTGACGTGATGTCCGTTCGGCGGAGACGTGAAACTTCCGAAGGATGAGCGACCTGGGCTGATTTGCCGCAGTTTTACATAATTGCGGTTAATCAGATTACAGGAAGATGTCAGTCAGAAGAAGGCACCTTTCTCATAGACTGCGGTGCTGCGATGAAGCCGATACCTTTCCTGGCGCGATTTAAGGTTCCGACAAAGATCGGTTTCGGCTTCGCTGTCGTGCTCCTGCTTCTCGTCGCCGTCGGCTCGTTCGGCGGTATGGCGCTCTACGAGGGAGTGCGGCTTCAGAAAACCTACGCCTCGATCTCCGACAACGCCCAGGGCGTGCTCCGCATCGCCCATCTGGTTGCCGAAATGCGCCGCGACGTCCTGATCTCGATCGACGAGAGCGATGAGGCGGCGGCGGTCCGCGCAACCGACCTCGGCACCCGGATCAACGTCATGCTGGACGAGGCGTCGAAGGCCACGAGCGACCCGGAAAGGCACGGGAACCTCGATGTCATGCGGTCCCTGCTCGGCACCTACCAGGCCGATTTCAAAAAGGCGCTGATGGCGGAGCGGGTACGCCACGACTCGATCGAACACGGAATGAACCCGATCGGCGCCAAGGTCAGGACCAACCTGACCGAGATCGTCCGCTCGGCCATGACCGATGGCGACTTCGCCGCCGCCCATGCAGGCATCGCCCAGGAAGCCCTGATGCTGGCGCGCGTCTCGGCGCTTCACTTCGTCGCGACCAGAGACAAGGCGGAGATCGCCGAATTCAAGCACAGGATCGAAACCTATACCCAGACCGTCACCGAGCTTCGGACACGCCTGACCGATCCCGGCCGGCAGGCGCTCGCCGCCGACGCGATCGCGCTGGCGGGCGACTACGCCGCGTCGTTCCGCAAGGTGGTGGAAACCACGGCGGAAGCGCACGAACTCGTCAAGGGCTCCATGGCCGCGACCGCCGCCGAGTTCGGCCGGCTCGCGGCCAGGACCAGCGACAGCCAGCACGCCGCTATGACGACGCTGAAGGACGAAACCGCAGCCGAGATGGACGGCGCGCTGGTCCTGGTGCTGAGCGTTTCGGCTCTGGCCCTGGTGCTCGGGATCGGGCTGGCGGTGCTGCTGTCGCGCGCGGTCGCCGGGCCGGTGACACGGATGACCGCCGCCATGGAAGACCTTGCCGGCGGCAACTTGTCCGCCGACATCCCCGGATTGGGTTACCGGGACGAAATCGGCTCCATGGCGCAGGCGGTTCAGGTCTTCAAGAACAACGCGATCGAGAAGGAGCGTCTGGAGTCCGCCCAGGAAGAACAGAAGCGCCGCGCCGACGAGGAACGCAAGCTGGCGCTCCGCAAGATGGCCGATGGGTTCGAGGCCCAGGTCGGAACCGTCGTGGAAGCGGTCACCTCGGCGGCGGTTCAGTTGCAAGCCTCGTCGCGCCAGATGGCCGCGACCGCGACCGAAACCAGCGCCCAGGCGACATCGGTCGCGGGGGCAGCCGGGCAGGCCTCGGCCAACGTCCAGACCGTCGCGACGGCGACAGACGAGTTGGCGGCCTCGATCAACGAGATCGCCCATCAGGTGGAGCGCAGCCGCACCGTGGCGGTGCGCGCCGACGGCGAGGCGAAGGAAACGACGCAACTGATCGAGCGGCTGTCGGACGCCGTCGTCAGCATCGGCGAGATCGTGACGATGATCAACGGCATCGCCAGCCAGACCAACCTGCTGGCGCTGAACGCGACCATCGAGGCGGCGCGTGCGGGCGAAGCCGGCAAGGGTTTCGCGGTGGTGGCGTCGGAGGTCAAGAACCTCGCGAACCAGACGGCCAAGGCGACCGAGGAAATCACCGGACGGATCGCCGCCGTGCAGAACGGCACGGCCGACGCGGTCAGGGCGATCACCTCGATTTCCAGGGTCATCGCCGAGATCGGCGAAATCGGCGCCACCGTCGCATCGGCCGTGTCCGAGCAGACCGCCGCCACCGGCGAAATCGCCCGCAATGTCGAGCAGGCCGCCATGGGAACGCAGGAAGTATCCCGCAACATCGGCATGGTCGAGCAGGCTGCCCGCGAAACCGGCGGCGCCGCCGAGCAGATCAGTTCGTCGTCCAGCGATTTGTCCCAACAGGCGGACATCCTGAAACGGGAAGTTTCGCGTTTCCTCGATCAGGTTCGCACCGACCGGAAGAACCTTCAACTGGTGGCCTGGGACGCATCGCTGGAAGTCGGTTCACCCGAGATCGACCGGCACCACAAGGAGCTGATCGATCAGCTCAACCACTTCTTCGGGAGCATGATGTACGGCGACGGCGCCGCCGGGGCGGTCGATGCCATCGCGATGCTGGTCGGCTCGATGAGCGAGCATTTCGCCGACGAGGAGGGTCAGATGACCCGCATGGGCTATCCGGGTGCTGCCGACCATATCCGCGACCATGCCGGTTTCATCCAGCGCTTCGACCGGCTGCGGTCCGATGTCGATGCCGGCAAGCCGGATGCCGCCAACGCCCTGTTCGAACACTTGGCCGACTGGACCAAGTCGCACATCCTGGCTTATGACAAGAAGGTGGCGGAATACGCGATATCGCGGAAGGCCGCCTGACGCTGGCGACCTGAAGAGATCGCGGGCGGAAGAGATCGTGGGAAGAGGCGGGGAATTCAGCAGCAGGCGGCTTCGGCGGCGGACAGCGTGGCGGCGATGACCTGACGGTAGCGGCGCAGATAGCCGTTCCGGTCAACTACCGTAGTAATAATCTGGACTTTCTCATCGCCTACGGGCTCGGCATCGTAGAACTTGGAATGAAGGAACCGGATCACTTCCGCTTGATTGGAGGTCAACATGTGTCACTCCGTCGTCTGGTGTCCTGTGGTCTGTTGAAGTGATTGTGACCCCGAACCTTTAACAGATAGTTTCCACAGGCATCCCTCTACTTAATTGCGCCGCATCCCACTTATTTGCGAAAATGCAATTACTTTTGCAGGGTTCTTGCGCTGACCCTACCGGTCCCCGCTCGCCAGGGCCGCGACGAGCGCGGAACTGGCCGAGACCAGATCCGCCGGCGCCAGCTTGATCTGAAGCCCGCGCTGACCGCCATTGACGACCAGGAACGGCAGCGCCATCGCCGAAACGTCCAGGAAGCAGCGCAGCCGCTTCTTCTGCCCCAGCGGACTGATTCCGCCGACATGATAGCCGCTGATCCGCTCGGCATCCGCCGGCCGCATCATGACGGCGGACTTCTTGCCCGCCACGGCGGCCAGGGCCTTCAGGCTGGGTTCCTGATCCGATGGGATGATCGCGATGCACGGCTCGTCCCCCGCTACGACCATCAGCGTCTTGAACACGACCGACGGCGCCAGCCCAAGCGCTTCCGCCGCCTGTAGCCCGATCGATGGGGCGTCGGGGTCATACTCGTAAGTCAGGAGTTCGAACCGCTTCCCCGCCTTCTCCAAAACCATCGTTGCCGGCGTTCGCTTCGACACGTCCCACTCTCCCATAACGGCATCACGCCGGTATTTCTATCGGGAGTTCCACCGGTTTACGAGCAGGTTTGCGGCCGGCGAACTATACTTCATCTATTTCGGTATAGTCGGTAAGCTCTTAAGAAAACTTTCAAATGAAACAATCCCTAATGGCATACATACTAATTACAATTGATTTGAGGTGTGTTTTTAAATGATAGTTTCGATGGTCAAAGAAACTGACGACAGGCACAGGGGCTGTCGTTCACCGATGGGTAATGACATGACTTCGGTAGCCTTGCAGGATGCGCAGCAGCCAGACGTCGACCTGATGCCATCCCTGCGAAAATTCGCCCGTTCTCTCACTTGCTACGCCGAAGCCCGGCCCGTTCAACCAACTCCGGTGCAGGTGCGCGCCGAGGTGGACGCCCTGCCGGAAGACCAGCGCGCCGCAATCATGCTCGTCTGCGTCAGCGGACTGACCTACCAGGAAGCCGCTACCGTACTCGGCATCCCCGTCGGCACCCTGATGAGCCGCCTCTGCCGGGGCAGGCTGGAGCTGGCGCGGCGGTGCAAAGCTGTGGGGAGTGGAGGGGCGGGGTATTCGGAGGAGTGACGCCGGCTCCACGAAGCCCCACCTCATATCGCGGCTATCCGCCGCAACGCATCCGTATGCATTGCGCCCGCTCCTGCTTTCAGCGAACTATCGCCGATATTACCGGCGACACCCCAGTTCCTTGCCCCAGTTCCTTGAAGGTCACCATGAGCGGATACAAAGAAAAACTCGACGAGCTGAAGACGATGCTTGTCAGGGCGGAGGACTTCGGGGCGGTCTACAATTTTTTCTTCGATCACGTCGCCTCCAACCGGGAATTCATCGAGGCGAGCCAGCGCGGCAAGAACGATAAGCTGAAGGAGATCCTGAAGCTGATCGGCACGGAATTGCTTGGCAAGAACTGCGCCCTCACCAACCTCCTGATGCTGAAGATACGGCGAGACAATCTGTTCCACGGCGGCGGCTTTTTGAACGGCTGCATATCGACGATCATATATTTCAGCGACATCGACATGGGCATGGCGGCAATCAACACGGTTCCCGGAACCGGCAAGATGTCCTTTGCCCGGATATCCATCCTGCCGAACAACAAGAACGTGACCGCCGCCACCCTCGCCGGCAATAACGGCACACTGCAATAAAAGGCAGGGACGCCCCTGCCCTCACCCGCTGTTCCGCAGCCCCGCCGCGATGCCGTTGATCGTCAGCTGAATCCCCCGCAGCACGTATTCCTCCGCCACGTTAGTCCGGTGGCGCTTCAGCAGTTCCACCTGCACGTGGTTCAGCGGGTCCAGGTAGGGGAAACGGTTGCGGATCGACCGCGCCAGCAGCGGATTGCTTTCCAGCAGGACGTCCTGCCCGGTGATCGTCAGCAGGGCGTCCACCGAGGCCTGCCACTCCGTCCGGATGCGGTTGAACACCCTGTGGCGAAGGTCCACGTCGGTCACCAGTTCCGCATACCGCGACGCGATGGCGATGTTGCTCTTGGCCAAAACCATGTCCATGTTGGACAGCAGCGTCTGAAAGAACGGCCAATCCTTATACATGGCCTTCAGCACGTCCATTCCGTCGTCCGGATGGTCCGCGAGATAGGTCTGGATCGCCGAGCCGAAGCCGTACCAGCCCGGCAGCATCAGCCGGCACTGT